>JAYVEJ010000559.1:0-3754 GCA_043748885.1 Luteolibacter sp.
GCCGGGTTGCGTCCCTATCATCTCAATGCGATGGCGAAACTCGATGAACTCGCAGTAGATCTGGAGCGTTTATACAGTGAATACCGCTTCGGTGAAATCGCTCAGCGCTTGTATGAATTTCTCTGGAATGACTTTTGCGACAAGTTCCTCGAAGCGGTGAAGCTCGACCTCCGCGACACCGCCGAGCCGTGGGCGAAAGCAATTTCACTGGGCGTATTCGACGCGATCATGGGGCGTTATTTGCAGTTGCTCAGTCCTTACATGCCACATGTCACTGAAGAGTTATCCGAGCGGATGAGTTATGTGTCCGAAGGTGAGTATTTGATGCAGAAACTACTGCCCGCCGAGCCGCTGTTGGATTTGATACCTGAACAAACGATTGCGGATGCGAAGGACGTGGCGGCGGCGATCTATGAAGCCGCCGGGCGCATGCGCCATCTCAAAGCTGAGTATAAAATGGGTTCGCGCAAGGACATCAAGTTCGTGATCAAGGGCGCCTCTGACTGGCTGGCCGACGAAGTCCGAGTGCTTGCATTGCTCGCCGGGGCAGGGGAGATCACGCTGGACTCCGACTACGAGGCACCGAAAGGAACCCCGGCGGCAGTGACCGCAATCGGCGAAGTTTATATGCCGCTGGATGGGTTGATCGACATCGAGGCCGAGCGTGCTCGCCTGACCAAAGAAATTTCACTCACCGAGATCGAGGTCAAGAAATGCGAAGGCAAGCTGGGCAACGCGAGTTTCGTGGATCGTGCACCGCCGGAAGTGGTGGTGCAGGAAAAGGCGCGCTTGGATGATTGGAAAGCGAAGTTGGTCCAACTCGGCGAGATGCTCGCCGCGCTGGCGTAGGGCGCATTTTCTAAGGGTGCTTGAGCGAGGGAAGACTGGGATTTTTAACCACTGATTGCACTGATTAACAGATTTAGAAGAGAGATTTGCCATCTTGAAATCAGTCAATCAGAGAAATCAGTCGTAAATTTTGGTGTCTCCATTCCTCAACGATCCTTGGTGTGGAAGTCCTGCTCGCATCCCCCTATGTGACCGCTTGCCAACCGAGGTTCCTTCACTAGAGTGGCCGCGCGGCAGTTAGCATATGACGAATCTCAGAACTATTCCCGGTATCGGTAAGGCATCGCTCGAACTGCTCGAAGCCGCCGGATTTCCCGATGCCGAGTCGCTCGCCAAGGCCGGAGTGGACGAACTCGCGCAGGAGTTAGAGCGGGCGAACCGGATTCTGAAAATTTCCAAACGCGCGCCGGCCCGCGGCAATGTCGTAAAATGGATTGCCTCCGCTCGCGACCTCATCGGCGTCGTGGAAAATACGGCGGTGGCGGTGACGATGCCGGTCAACCACGAGATTTCGCCGCAGGTGGTCTCGATGCTGGCCACCGCGCCGTTCGCGATTCCGCTGCCGGCCAAGTTTCTGATGGAGCAGCAATTGGCAGTCGGCGACATCCCGGCGGCGATTTTGCTCAACCGCTATTCGGGCGATCTTGAGGTGAAAATCGACGATCGCGTGCCCGGACTGAAACCCGCCCGTCCGGTCGTTTCCTCAAACAACGTGAAGATCGCGGAAACCAGCGGCACGCGGATGGTGATCGATAATTCCCGGATCAAGTCCACCGAAACGCTGGCAGGTGCGGCGGTGCGGTCGAGCGCCCCGACGGTGAATCACGATGATCGCGTGGCACTGATCCGTGGACCGCGGGTGGAAACTAACAAGGGGCGTGATCCGCAGTCGCGCCGCTACGTCCGCGGGGTGCTGCACAGCCACCCGGTTGCGTTGAGCGTGGGCGCAGTGCTCACACTTTTACTCGGGGCGATGCTGCCACTTGGAATCATTTCCGCAGGGTTGCTGCTGCTATCGAGCGAGGTGCCGGCGCATTTCGGCTGGGTTCCGAAATGGTTGCTGGCGTTTCCGGCGAGCTTGCCGGTGTTAGGCCTGGCGTGGCTGATCTGGGGCATGCACGGCAGTTGCCGGATCTGCGGACAGAAGCTTTTTGTGCCAAGGATGTGTTTGAAAAACAGCAAGGCGCATCACCTTTTCGGACTCGGCCATGTCATCCCAGTGTGCTTGCACATGCTGTTGTTCCGGTGGTTTCGGTGCACCTATTGCGGCACTCCGGTGAGGTTGAAAAAGTAACATCTAACTATTCCCGATGAGACGATTTCTGCCATGGATCTGCAGTTTGTGTTTGGCAGTCGCGCTGGGTGGGTGTGCTAAAACCGGCAAGGTCGCGCAAGGGGAGCAACCCAATCCCAGAGGTCTATCAGGCACGCCGCTGATCCGCGCGAAGAGTTCCGACGCTGGCGTGGCGGTCACTCCCGGCGGTAATGTGCCAGCCAAGCCGCTGCCCTCGGGCATCACGCCGGAAGAGGACATTGTTTACACCGATCCCGACCACCCGGAAGTCGGCATCCCCGAGCTGGCGACCTTGTTGGCTGCGCCCAAGCGCGGGCCGTGGGAAGAGAGCTCGACCATCGCCCGCCAGCGCTCTGCCCGTGAAGGCAAGCCGCTGTTGATCTGGTTCACCGACTCGCAAATGAGTCCAATGTGCAAGGCACTGAGCCAGGAATTATTTTCCACCAACGAATTCGGCGAGTGGGCCACCGACAAGCTGGTCCGCCTGAAGGTGGATGCCGCGAATGTGAAGAGCGACGATTCTAACGGCAGCCTTGATGATTCGGAGGCCTACCGCCTTGAGGTGAAATCCTATTATGCCGAGCTCAAGAAACGCTACAAAGTGATGGGCTATCCGTCGCTGATTATGCTTAACCCGAGCGGCGAGGTGGTCGGCCGATATCGTGGTTACAAGCGCGGCGACTCGCAATTTCTGTGGGGCCAATTGAAGCACTCCGAGGCGGTTTCCACCGAAGCTTACAAAAGCTGGCGCGCCGGCCTTGAGAAAAAGGGCTACCGCGAGTGGCAGGACCGCAAGGAGCGCAAGGTTTTCGCCAAACTGACTTCCTACTCGAAGGGCACGCTCATCTTCATCGAACCCGACGGCACCCGCTCGCGCACGCAAGAGACGAGTCTGTCCGACAAGGACCGGGGCTGGATCGCCGAACAAAAGAACCTGAGGAAACTGCAGTGACGCGAAGGTCGATGCCTTTCTTCACTTCTCTTCATTCGACGGTCCCAAACTCCGTTCTTTCCGAATGCAGCCGCGAAGGATGCCTACAAAGCGTCGATTAAAACCCAGCTCGATCTGATCATCGCCTATCAGGTCAACGCATGGCTCAATGTGACAGGGTTCTGGAAGCCCAGCCCCCTTGCAATCGCTATCACTCGCGGAGCACAAGAAGCGCCTCATGTGCAGTGGCGATCCATCCAGGGAATCCTACCCAATCTCCACTTGCGAAGGGCGGGTCACTGCACCCATGCTCCGGCGATGAATCAAGAAAACTCATTCTGGAAAGGCAGTCCTTCGCAGTGGCTTAACCTCGGCCCCTTCACCGTCGCGCTGTTAGTCGCCGCCGGGATCACCGTCGTCGGCGTGTTTTTTCCGCCTGCTTGGATCGCCCTGGTCCTTCCCGCCGCTTACATGCTTTGGTGCTACCTCGTCGTCCGCACCCAGGTTTTCGAACTCACCAGTGAGCGGCTGCGCGTCACCCGTGGCGTTATCAACCAGAAAATCGACGAGATCGAACTCTATCGCGTCAAGGACTCGCAAATGATCCGCCCATGGTGGATGCGCCTAACAGGCCTCGCCTCCATTGCCCTGGAAACTTCCGACCGCACCATGCCCCACCT
>JAYVEJ010000560.1:0-3749 GCA_043748885.1 Luteolibacter sp.
CCACGATCAAGTTGCTTCATTCAAATGGCATCAACCTCGCGAAGTCTATCCGCGTCTCTGCCAACAGTGTCCGCAACACGCCATTTTATGACGAACTCCGCACCGCGGCCGACAAGTATGAACACTCAGGGGTCCCTCTATCAACCGCCTTTGCTAAATACACCTCGGTGGATGCACAGGTCACCCACATGTTGTCGATTGGCGAGAAGTCCGCCTCGCTGGATGCCCAGTTGGAGATGCTCTCGGAGATGTATGAAGAGGACTTGCAAAACCACATGAATACCTTCGCGGCGGCGATTAGTTTCGTCGTTCTGATCATCGCCGTCAGCCTCATCGCCGCGGTCTTCATAGGAACCTTCCTGCCAATCTTCCTGATGGGACCGAAGATGATGCAGAGCGGAATCTAATTCTTAAGCCTAGCAAATACCTTCGTATGCAACTTACCCGCTTCGACCGATGGTTACGTGAGAAATATGTGTATGAAACCCATATCCATACGCTGCGTCCTCCAGAGTCGCTTCCAGCAGGCATCCAGACGCGGGATATCCCCGATGTTCCGGGAAAACGCTACAAGCACTTGTTCGTAGCATCCCGCAGCAGCGCCGCCGATCAACTCATCTCTCAGCTCAAGGAAAACAGTCAGATGTACACCACCCAGATCGTGGACCGGAATGACTGGTATGTCCCGTTCATCGCGCCGAAAAACAAGTCGATCACTTGGTGGCTATTTTCCTTGGTGATCATTCTCATCTCGGTGTTCTTCGCGCTGGTCTATCTTAAGTCCCTTGCGGAGGATCCGATCTTCCGCAAAAATTTCATGGAAGCGCTGAAACTCTTCAGAAGCTGAACCACTCTCATTTCTAGCTTTCCAATAACCTATCATCCACTTAAACCATCGCTCGTCATGAATTTCCCGCGTCTATCCCGCCGTGCTAATAGGGCATTCACGCTTTTGGAAATGACCATCGTCATCATGGTGCTGCTCGCGCTCATAAAAATCGGCCTTTTCACCTCCTCCAAGATGGATGAGTGGAAGCTCGGGCGGGCCGCTTCCGAGACTCTCCGCAGTGTCTATGCCGCCCAGCGGATGCTCCTTGCGGACAATCCCACGATGGCCCCCACGGCGATCACCAGTGCGCTAATCCTTCCCTACATGGCGAACAACGGAGGTGTGCCGCCCGTCGCAATGCCCACGGTCAAATCACTCACTGGGGCCGACCTCGCTATACTTGTTAACGTTTCTCCCCCCGTCATCAATGCTGGTACTGGTGCCACCTACGACCCGTCCAACAATAACAGGGACTCCCTTTGGGATGTTGGGGAATAAATGCAGCTTCTAACATTGTTCATCTTGTTCGTGCTGGTTCCGGTGGGTTATTCCGCCGAGTTCAAGCATGTCGGTGACTTCCTGTTGCAAGCCCAATACAAGCTCACGGGGCCGCAGATGACACCCGTCCCGACGAAGCGCATCGCCTTCAGCGTGTTTTCCGACGGGGTCCACATTCGGGTCACGGCGGAAGGCGATGAGGACGCCCGGACCACTTTCGAAATCTATCGGTCCGATGGGATTGGCCGCCAGCGCCAAGGTTCCGGCGCACTCGAAGTCATTCCGGGCCTCCAAGCGATGAGCCATGTCGGTGGCGTCCTCCGCCACCTGCGGCTGTCCCGCGAGTCCATGACCATCACCACTTTTCCTGGCGTGTCGGACCAAACGATTGTTAGTCATTCTATCGCCGCCGAGTCCAAGTCTGCGGTGGTCCAGTCCGCAGAACCCCCTTTGATCAAACCATGAAACCTCTGCCCGCTCAAAGCCACGCCGGCGTCGAGTTAAGCGACCGCGTGATGCAGTCGCTAGCCTCGGATCTAGCCACGGTCGCAGCCTCCCATTCGTCTTCTAACCGCCGCGCCTCCACCTGCCGAGTGCCTCAGCTTTACCCGTGGCTGCTGGTCGCTAGCACCGCCGTCGCCGCATTGTTTTGCCTGATGTATATCACCAAGCCTTTCATCGGCACCCAGCGGGAAGTTAGTCCGTTGGAGCCGACCACCCCCGCGATGAGCAAGACGATTGCCGCGACCTCGCCGCAGCCCGGCCTGATGCCCAGCCACGACCGACTTCCTGGTGAAAGAGGCCCTCGCGAGACCTCGCCGGAGGTCGCCATTCCCGGTCGCGTCACCGCTGCGCCGCTTGCCTTTGAGCAAACTAACCTCCGGATCCAGCACATTCTAACCGCCGAGGCACCCGGCGGTCATCAAGCCAGAATCAATCTCGACGTGCCGGTCCTCTATCAGAGCCGCAGCCTCCGTTGGACCGCCTCAGAAGTGGCCGAAGCCCGCGCCCTCCTCGCCCGCCTTGCCGACTATCAGGAAAAATCCCTAACGCTGCGCACCGAAGGAGCCGAGCTGCTCGATGCATGGAACCATCTCATCGCCCGCTCCATCCCGGCCGGCGATCTCCGGGCAGACAGTCCGACTCTGCCGGCCAATCAAGAGGACAGCATGGACGCGCCCCGCCCAGCCGGTCTCGACACTCGGGAATTGATCCAAATCCAACCTGCCGCAAAATGAACGCCCGCCTTGCCACCGCCGCCCTCGCCATCCTCGGTTCGTTGTTCGCCGCTGCGCAAAACGTCGCCGTGGACGAAAAGCCAGACCCCGTTCTCGATGCACTTCAGGAGTTCAACACGCGTGACAAGGACAAACCTAACGAAGTCACCGTCGTCTTGGATCCCGTCGGCGAGCCGCCGGTAGCGGTGTCCACTCCACCCACCGAGCCACCGGCTGCCGTCGTCGTGACCGGAAAACCGCCCGCAGGAATCGACCTCGCGCCGGAGCCGACGCCTCCTGATGCGATTGCCGTCGCCCCTGGCGAAGCGGCTCCCATGCCTACCAACGGACTCGCCGTTAGAGTGGAGAAACTCCACACTGGCGAGGGCACCATCGATCCCGCTCAAGTAAAATTGTTCGCACCCTTTCCCGCGAAGCCGCTCGCCCAGCCGCCCGCCGGCTGGCATCTCGACGCTTCTAGCAGCGCACCGCCGTTCACTCGCGAAGTGGAGTTGGCTCCCGGCACCACCGTCACCCTGACCATTCGCCCCCATCTGCTAGTTCCCGATGCGGACGGCGCAGGCGTCTTCACCATCCCGGAGCCCGGCTATGACAACACGCTCGGCTACGCGCAGACGGCCACCGTCGGAGCCATCCTCTCCCACTCACTTCGCCAGTTAGACGGGGACTCCAAGCAGCTCGGTGCCGCCATCGACCGGCTCCAACAACTCCTCGTTTCCCTGCCGAAACCCGAGCCGAAACCTGAACCGCCACTCGAAATCAAGTCTGCCAACTTCCGCAAAAAATGAAACCCACCACCGTTCCCATCCTCTGCGGAGCCGCCTTGGTCGCCATGTCCACTGCGGGCATCTGCCACTGGTGGTCCGTGTGTCAATTCGTCGCAGCGGTCCAGGCAGGGCTTCCTGTGTTGCCGCCGCCCCCGTCCGCCACCCCATTCAGCTCGCCCGTTGGGCCGCAGACCGTGCCGCCCAGTCTCGTCGCGCAAGCTCCCAAGGCTCCCGAACCCGCTCCCACCACCGACGCCACCCAGAAAAAATTCTATGAAGCACTGATCGCAAAAATGGAAGGTCTCCAGAACCAGAACCGCGATCTCTTGAACCAAGTGGCAGAAACTAACCGCGACATGATGAACCTCAACTTCCGGGTGGACACCTTTTCGGATTCCTTCCGGCCGATGCCTGTTA
>JAYVEJ010000561.1:0-3749 GCA_043748885.1 Luteolibacter sp.
AGCTCGGAGGAAATCTGAGAGAGGGTGCGCTTGATGACCTGAAGTTCGCCCACGTAGGGGAGACTCACCCGTCCATCTTCCGGCACTTCCACCGGACCGTAGGTAAAAGGCATCCCTTTGGTGTAGAAAGGACTCAGTTCCGTCACGTCGGTGATGGTGAAACGCAGCACGTCACGCTCCCGAACCTTGTCCGAGTAACCATTGCCTTTCACGGTTGGCGGCTTTTGCGCGGAACCGTAGCCGCGCCCCGGAGCGGGAAGATCAGCTCGTGAATTGACTTGGATCAACTGGTAGGTCGGCTCGCCCGCTTCGATATTCCCTTTCTGGGGACCGGTTTGGGACATGTAGGCGCAGGATGGAATCGACGCGAAGCAAAGGAACCCGAGGAAGCGCGCTGGAATCTTGGTCATGGGAAGTAGAGGATAACTTGCGGAAATTCAATAGGCGTAATCAACCGCGTCAACCGTTGGAGCCGCGCCCATGAAGATGTTTTTGCAAGACGTGTCAAGCCCGGCAGATTCGCGCGATCCATTTAAATTGGAGCGGATGTCCGGCCATTTTGCGGGGGAATTCCCCACCCCGGATTCCCGAGCCTTTCCCGGCGTTTCCCGACTTGAGGCGTTACGCCTCGAGAGAATTCCCGAGGTTGACAATTTGTTCGCGGAGCGCGGAAGCTAATGGCAGATGAAGCAAAAAGCGCAGGGCGAAACCGCATGGATTTACCGCAAGGTTCTGCGTCATTCGCTTCTTGCCCCCTTTTTGGCGCGGAACAGCCTCAGTGGCGAGCGCATCCACATCGGCTGGGGCTTGCGGCCCAGCGGCGTGGCCGCGCTGGCCACCGCGCGCCGCGCTGGCGGCAGACTTCTCGTGCTGGAAGACTCATTTGTCCGCTCCATCCGCCCAGGTCACGGCACTGTGGTTTATGGTTTGATCGCCGATTCCCAAGGCATTCACTATGGTGCAAAAGGAAAGTCGGACCTGCTCCAGTCACTGGAAACCGGCATCCCTGTCGGCTGGATGAATGCCGGAAACGTCGGCGATCCGGCACCATTGATGGCCCGCTTTCGCGAAATCGGGGCTTCCAAGTACAACTGGTTTCCCGGCGAATACCGCGATGAACGGCTGCCGGACGTGCCGGGAATCTTAGTCGTCGATCAATCGCGCGGCGACGCCGCGATCCGCCACGGCGGCCTAACGGTGGACGATTTCGGGCGGATGCTGCGGGCGGCTTTGGACGAATGCGAGGGCGCGCCGGTCTATGTCCGGGCACATCCAGATCACTTGTTCCGCAAAAAGCATTCGTGCTTTCCGCCGTCTTTGCTCACCGACTCGCGGGTGAAATTGCTTTCGCCCGACCTGTCCCCCGCGCAGTGTTTTTCCCTCTGCCACAGCGTCATGGTCGGCAGCTCGCTGATGGGGATAGAGGCACTGATCCATGGCAAAAAGGTGGTGACGTTCGGTCGGCCGTTCTTCGCCGGCCGCGGCTTGACTGAGGACCGCGCGGCGGGCGAGCCGCGACGGCAGCTCGGCCTAACCGAGGTCTTCGAGGCTGCCTATCTTCGCTACTGCCATTACTTCGATCCAGACAGCGGCGAGCCGTGCGGCTTCGGAGAAATCTTGGATCATCTCGCCCTGCAAAAGGAAATGTTCCGCCGCAATCGCGGGCACTCGGTGAGCGTCGGCTTCTCGCCGTGGAAGCGGGAAATCGTTCCCAGCTACCTGCGCAGCCCGGCGGGTGGACTCACCCAAGTCTCAGAAATGTCCGAAGCTCCGCCCCACGCCCGCCTCCTCGTTTGGGGTCGCCGACCGGAGATTCCAGAAAATTTCAAGGGCCACGCGGTGCGGATCGAGGACGGCTTCATCCGCTCGAAAGGTCTCGGAGCTGCTTTTAATTTCCCCTACTCGTGGGTCTTCGATGAGCGCGGCATTTACTTCGATCCTGAGGCACCCTCGGATTTGGAACAGCTCCTCAACCACGGTTTCACCGCTGCCGAACTCACCGCAGCCCGCGAATTGATCCAAGTCCTCCGCGACAAGCGGCTGACGAAATACAATCTAACCGGAGCCTGCGTCACGCTTAATCTCGATCGAACCATGGGCCGCAAGGTCATCCTCGTCCCCGGCCAGGTCGAGGCGGATGCGTCCATCGTCTTCGGCAGCCCGCAAGTGAAGTCCAACATCGAGCTGCTCCGCCTCGTCCGTGCCGCCGAGCCGGAGGCGTTTCTCATTTTCAAAGCCCACCCGGACCTCGTCGCCGGTGCCCGCCATGGCAGCGTCCTCCCCGGCGGTTTCACGGCTGCCGCCGATCTAGCAGTCACCGACGGCAACGTGCTCGATTGGCTCGATCTCTGCGACGAGGTCCACACCATGACCTCCACCGTCGGCTTTGAGGCCTTGATCCGCCAAGTGCCCGTCGTCACTTACGGCCTACCATTCTACGCCGCGTGGGGTCTAACGACCGACCGCCTCGTCTGTCCCCGGCGGCAGCGGCGGCTCACGTTAGAGGAACTCGTCTGCGGCGCTTTGATGAAATATCCCCGCTATCTGAATCCGGCCACCGGCGAGTTCACCACCGCTCTCAAGGTGACACGGCTTCTAACGTCTGACAGGACCGCCGGTGACCAACGCGCGTGGCATTTAAAAACCGTCTCGCTCTTGAAAAAACTGTGGGTGAATTCTGCCCGCAAATCCAACCACGGTTGAACCACGAACTCACATCCACCGGCGAGAAACTGCTTCACATCGAGGTGGTCACCGACACCTATGTCCCCGACGTAAATGGCGTGGCACTGTCGCTCGGCCGACTCTGTGCGGGGCTGCGCGAGCGCGGCCACCGGGTGGAAATCGTCCGCTCCGGCAAGTCGAACGGCGAGAGCGGGGCGACCGTGCTGTCATGGCCGCTGCCCGGTTACTGGGAGATCAAGGTGGGCGCACCGTGGCCGGGGGAATTGCGCCGCCGCTGGCAGAAAAATCGCCCGGACATCGTCTATGTCGCCATCGAGACCCCGCTTGGGTTTTCCGCAGTCGCGGCCGCGCGGCGGTTAGGGATTCCCGTGGTCGGCGGGTTTCACACGAATTTCTGCGAGTATCTCCAGAAATACGGCGCGAACTGGCTGGGCAAACAGGTTTGGCGCTATCAAAAATGGTTTCATGACCGTCTCACCCGCACGCTGGTGCCATCGCCCGATGCGCGGAACAAGTTAGTGCGGGCTGGCTTCTCCAAGGTCAGCGTGCTGGGCCGGGGCGTGGATACGGGTTTGTTCACGCCGGCTAGACGCAGCGCGGCCTTGCGCGAAGAGTTCGGCGCAAGTGGCCAGACCCCGATCGCGCTGGTCGTCGGGCGCGTGTCTTCGGAAAAAAACATCGGCCTTGCGATCCGCGCGTTCGACCGCATGAGGCGGTCGTGCCCGGAGCTGGTGTGCATCGTCGTCGGCAACGGGCCGGCATGCGCGAAGCTCAAGCGCGATCACCCGCAAGTGCAGTTTCCCGGCTATCTGCTCGGGGAAAAACTTGCCGCCTGTTATGCCTCCGCCGACATCCTGTTATTTCCCAGCGAGACGGAAACGTTTGGCAACGTCCTCGTCGAAGCGATGGCCAGCGGGCTGGCCATCCTCGCCTACGACTACGCCGCCGCCGCGTGGCATGGTTGCAATCAGGTGAATCTCCTCAAAGTGGCAAAAGGTGATGAAGTCGCATTCCTCGCTGCGGCTGATCAATTACTGGATCCGGCGACGCGCACCACGCTCGCT
>JAYVEJ010000562.1:0-9705 GCA_043748885.1 Luteolibacter sp.
GCGAGGGCGAACGCGCCGAGTTGGTGGTGATGCTGCCGCCGGCGAATAAACGACCTTCGCCTTTCTCAACATAATAAATGCCGCCACTGATGTTTCTACCCGCCTTCACTGTGATATCGCCGCCGCCCAGCTCTAGCAGTTTGCTAGCATCTGGAGCTAAGTTCAAATACTCCGGTGCTCCCGTCACGCTACCGAAGTCGGAGTTCTTCCGGCGGCCTGGCATCCGGGCATTGGTGGGTGCCACGGCATCCACGTTCACGATGTCATTGCCAGCCACCAAGTCCACGTTGCCGCCGCCTAGGGCACCGATGCCTTGGAAGAAATTGCTGTAGTCGATCCACCAAGTCGTTGAGGTCGCGAGGTCATTGATGTTTTGCGCATTTTGGATTTCGGGGTTGTCGCCGAAGCCGCCGTTAGAGGCGAAGCGTCCGGTCGCGGCATCCACGAAACCACGCCGGTAGAGCCAGTTGGTGGGCATCTGGCGGCTGGAGTCCACCGTGATTTCGCCATTCAGAAGGGTGTAGCGTCCGATGTTAGACTGGGCCTGAAGTGAGATGTTGCCGCCTGCCATCGACCAAGTGGCCGGATAGAGTTGCTGGACGCTACCGAGTGTGGCACCGCCGCCCGCTTGGCTGGGGTGGCGGTTCGCGAGGGTCGGCAGCACGGGCATGACGAAATCATTTGCGCCATAGACGGTGGTCGGATTCGGCAAGGCCACCCCGGCGGTGTAGATCGTGGAGAATTGATTGCGGAGCTGCACATCGCGGCCCGCACTGAGGGTGATGTCACCGGTGCCGGTGCGAATGACTTCGAAGCGGTTGCCGCGGTTAGTCGCCGTCGTCGAGATGCGGATGGAGTCGGCGGTCTGGCCATTAGTCCCGGTGCCCGCCGCGATCCCGCTGGTTTGCGGGTTAGGAATTGCCGGATAGAATTCGCCGACGATCACTGAGCCCTTGAGCGGTTGCACGGCATTGAGTGCGTCAGCCGCCAAGACGTTGCGGAAATTGCTAGCACACACGTCGGCCCCGGCGGTCAAGCGATACGACCAAGACTGCGTGTTGGCCGGCAGCGAGGACTTGAGAGTCATCAGTTTCCCGAGCCACATCAGGGAGTGCCCGTTATCGGCAAATTCCGGGGCCGCGCCCTGCGTGATTGGCGTGAAGCCATCGCTGAGAGTGTTGTTGAAAACCAGATCGCCACTGGCCCGCAAGGTCAGCACGCCCGGCGCACTGCGGCTGCCATAACGGAAGCCTGATAGATCCCAGTCGGCGGCGGCGAGTGCCTCGACGTTGGTCGTGCCGGTGGGGTTGGCCAGACCGAGGGTGAGGTCGCCAGTTAGACTGACCATTTCCACGCCGGGAGCGATGACGAGCAATGAGTCGAGACCGGAGGATGCGCCCGTCAGCAGGAGATCGCGCATCGCGATTTCATGGGCATTTCCCACGCCTGCCGCGCCGAGGAAGCTGACCGCCTCGGAGTTGATCAGATTGCGCTGGGCGATGTTGAGCACGCCATCGTCCGGGGTGTAAACCTTGAAGCCCTCGACCACGATCGACGAAGCACCGGAAATCTCGCTTTGGAGTGAGGCCACCTGCACGCCGTCGTTAGTCGCGGTCCGTGGCGCACGCAGGTGCAACGTGCCGGTGAATTTCCCCTCAAACGCGCTGGAGCCAGCGACGGTGTAGGCACCTGCCACATAGTCACTCACGCCCAGAACGATTTCCGCGCCGTCTTGCAAGTCGAGCATGGCGCTGTGATTGGCGAGGCCGTCGCGCTGGGTTCCTGCTTCTAGCAGGATGGAGCCGCCCTTGCCCGCGTTGTCGAATTCCAATGCCTCGACGCTGAGTTTCGAGCCGGATGCGAACGTTAGATTGCCGTGGGCGGAAAGGGAAATCGAGCCGCCAGTCTTGCCGGAGGCGTCGATACCACCGGTGACGAGGATGCTACCTTGGTCGGCTGATAGACTGAACTGATGGCTGCGATTTAGGTTCGCAAGCGTGACATCCCCGCTGCGGACCCGGAAATCCCGCGCCGTGAAGAAGCCGCCTTTGTCGAGTGCCGCACTGATCGCGCCGAAATTGGCGAGTGATTGCACATCCTGCACGAAACTCCCGCCCCCGCCCTTGGGGCTTCCCAGCGTACCGACGCTGCCTTCACCGTGCAGGCTTCCCGCATTTGAGAAATTTCCGTTAGGTGAAATTACCCGGATCGCTCCCGCATTGCCACCTGCTTGATCAGCGGCCACTGAGACCTCGCCCGCGGCGGAAATTACGACATCTCCTGTTGTGGATTCTAGGCTGATGGTCCCCGCATTTGAGAAACGGGTGATATCATTGAAAGCCCGCGAAGTCCCGGCGACTGATAAAAGCCCACCGATCTCCAGCGGCCCGTTCGTCGCCCGCAGGGTCAGTTGGCCGCTGGGTAAAATGATATGAGTATCTGCGGCGATGCTGGCACCTTGCACGGTCAGACTAGCCCCTAACGCATTGAAGGACGAACTGCCACCACCACCAGTGAAGGAAATCGCTTGGCTTGCTTGAATGGCATAGGTGGCAGCTTGGGTGCCGGTGATGAGTGGAGTGTTAGCGACTAAGTTTCCCGCCGTGGTGAATGTGCCCTTACCGGTGAACAAAAGTTTATCAGAGGCTTCGAGAACGAGATTGGCATAGCCGGTGACCGCCCGTTGATTCGACCCGAGCTGGATCGTCTTCGCTTCGATTTGCAGGCGACCTGATAGAGCTGCCGGTGCGCCGGGTGAGGACAAGCCCAGCGGATTTTCAAAATGCACCTCCTCCGCACGAATGACCACATTGCCATCGCCCTGCTGATAGCCGCGCACGCCGCTGCCGGATAGTATAAGTTGTTTCAAGGCTGGCCCGCCGATGAAACCCTGACCGAAGAAGTCGATGCTGCCGTAGCTTTGCAAGGTCAACACTTGCGACTGCTGCACCTTATCGAGCGTCGCGCCGGCCAAGGTGAGTTGAGGCGAGCCGCTGAGTGGACCGGTCGCATCATCAAACACCACACTGATCTGGCCGCTGCTCAGAGTGAGTGATTGCGCGTCTATTTTTGCCAGCGGCGAGAGTGCCGTCCCAAACGTGGAATCGAGAATGACCGACGACCCCGCGATACTTGCCGAGTCGCCAATACTCAACAAAGTGGCGCTGGAGCCAACCAAACCACTGCGACTGATCGAGGCGGCGGGATCACGACTGACACGCAGCAAGCTGCCGTCGCCCTTGATGAGTAACTTCTCCGCAGCGCCTGCCATTTTCCCAACTGATGAAAGCGAGGAACCCGCAGTGAGCGTCAGCGTGCGGTCCGATGCTAGAATAATTTCAGGACCGGAAAGCAAACTGCCGGGGTTATCTAACGTCAGATTCTGAGTCCGCACATCCACCGTGATGCCGTCCGCACTGCGATGGCGAATGCCGCCGATGAGTAAGCTTTCCGCGCCCCAGCCAGCAAGCACGCCGGTGTCCAAGACGACCGCAGCATTGGCTGGGGCATGGCCATTTCCGCCAGTTATATAGATGTCTGCAAGGCTACTGACATCGACTCTTGCTCCGCGACCGGGGGAAAGCGTGAGCAGATTACCGGCGAGTTGCAGTGCTGCATTGCCATGAAACGCGGCATAGCCTGCATCGGTCGGCACTGGCTGAGTGCTACCTGCATTTGCGATAAAGTCGTTGGCAGAGTAAATCGTATAGGATGCCCGGCTTTTCCATACCGCCGCAGATGCCACTTCGAAGCGCGCCCGCACGGCGGAAGTTGAGGCCGTGGGGTTGAATGCATTCGCCGTGTAACCCGAGACAAACGTGGCACCATCTGCGGACTTGAGTGAACCGGCAGAATGGTTCTCCACTTGAGTGACGAGGAATGCTCCTTTAAGCACCGCGTAGGCACGCGGTAGTAACGTATAGGTTCCTCCTGGAAGTCCATCACTTGCCTCGAGAGTGATGGTGTCTCCCACTTTGAGATTGCCACTGATATAACCAGGATTTCCCGCGAGGGCACCGGCGTTAGAGCCAGTGTTGAAAGCACCATAGGGAGAAAATTTCGCGGAGAAATCCGGCACGATGGCATAGGACTCCGCCACCTTTGACCAGTAGAGATTGGCACCGGGCATTTGTCCGCTGTGCCTCACCCGCGCGGACCAAGTGACTCCCTGATAGGTGACCAGCGCCCCTGCTTGATAGGCCGTCCCGCTGCCCCAATCGCCAGCCGCGCTGCCTAACAAATCCTTGCTGCCGCCATTGCCCGGAATCCACCGCGATGCTAGCAAATCGCCGCCGCCGCGGACGTCCACCGTGGACCCGGCTGCCATCTTCACATTTCCGCCAGAAATGATCACTGCCTTTTCAGGAAGGCCGGACAAAGTGACATTGACCCCGCGCGGGTCGATCCATGTTAGACCGTCAGGACTGCTGCCGAAGGGGATTTGCAGCCCCTTGGCGGTCACCGAGGTGAGGCTGCCGGTGGTGAGAGTGACATCGTCTGCTAGCGGAGCCACGAGGGTGGACCCCGCAATCGAGTTCCACGGAGTATCGAGATCGCTGCCATCCCAGCCGAGGCGGATCGTCCCAAGTGGGGCGCGCAGCACGCCGCTCTGAATGATTTGCGAGGCGTAAATCGCAAGGCTCCCGCCTGCCGATAATGGTGCATCAGTCACACCGCCACTGCGGATGATGACGGAGCCGGCGACGCCATCGTGATCGTAGGCGAAGATGTCGAATTTCCCGAGGCTCGTCGGATAGATCTGCGCCGCCTTCAGCGTCAGATCACCTGCCATGCTGAGGGTGCCATTGCCACGGATGTCACCTTCATTCGCCGTCAGGTTAGCCTTACCGATGTTCTGCAGTGAGAGCGTGCCGAGATCAATCAACGGTGCGTTCAGGTTAAGACTGCCCGCGCCATAGGTGGGAGCAAATGAATAAGCACCGCGGCTTCCCGCCTCAACTTTTTCAAACGCATTAAATACATCATTAGGATGCAGCGGAGCTGTAAAATCTTGGCCCACGGAGATATAGGAAGCCGTGATCTGGACTGCATCATTTGCCTGAATCACTCCGCCCGCCGCCAGTCGTAATGTGCCTTTCACTTGGAGATCGATCTTACCTTGAAACTCGATGTTTCCGCCCTTCGGCACGCCGCTCGCGAGGAGCTTACCTCCCAGACTCAGTGAGGCAAAATCCCCTTCTTGGAATCGGTCGATTACGAAAGATCCCGCATTGCCGTAAGCCGTGCCGTTCTGATCAAAGACCCCTAGGCCGACACCCATCGCCGCAGTCGGGCGGACGATCACATCACCACTTTGTTTCACCACCAAGTTCACCTCAGCACCGGTGTAGTCCTGATCCACCGCATGGAACCGACCGGAGGAAATCGATAACAGTCCGCCCGTCGCAGTGGAGCCACCAGCTCCGCCGTGCAAGCTCGCATCGGATAGTAACATTTGCGATCCAGATAGATCAATCAAACCACCGTTACTATCGACTCGGGTGGCCACACCGAGTTGTAGCAAGGGAGTAGAGAGTAACCCGGCGGTGCCCGGAGTAATGGCCGCTTGTCCGGCTATAGTTGAAGGATCTAAATCCAGCACCCCGGAAGCCCCTGAGACATCGAGCACCGAGCCTCCCTCCGCGAGGATATTTCCAGAGATAGAAATGGTCCCACCTGCATAAACCTTACCCACCCGGCGGCCAAAGGAGTCCGGCAGCAGTTGAGTGATACCCGCAGTTGATAGATGTGCTTGGCTTCCCAAGTGGACCGTGGCGAGGGCTTGTGTCTGCGAGGTTCGCTGCGCCACCGTTAGCGGAAATGCCCCGGCTCCCACCACGGAAATCACCCCGCCCGGAGCGATCACGCTGCCTAACAAGGTGACGGTCCCGCCCTTGAATGACACCGTCGCGCCCGCGTCAGTGGTGATCACGGACCCCGTCTCCATCACAATGTCGCCCCGCACTTCGAGCTTGTCGGGGGTGAATGGATCATCCGACCCCAGCACCGAGAAGTTTAGACTAACAGGCGTGCGAACGCCCTTCGCCGCGACGGTTCGCCGCAGGGTGAATGCACCACCATCCTTGGTATTCTCCACGGCAAGCAGGCCAGTCGCGCGGGGAGTGATCTTGCTGCCAGCGGTGATCAAGATGGCGGGTTCATAAGATTCCACCACCCCAGACGCGGGCAGAGCGGATGCAGTGCCGATTCCCGTTAGGTTGTATTTCGCAAAGCCACCTTTGCTGAAAAAATCTTCCTTGAGCTGCAAGATACCTGCTTGCGCGGCCCCGCCGATCTGGATTCGACCGGCTTGCAGCGAGAGCGTGCCACCCGTGGCACCGGAATAACCGCTCAATGTGGAATCAAGAATGAGCTTCCCACCAAGCACTCCGGGGATAGATAAATCCTTGCCCGCAATCACCGCAATGGAACCACCCTTGCCATAACTTACCTTGGCTTTGGCCGAGATGTATGCCCCGCCGGACACGTCGAGTTCGGAGCCTTTCGCCAGCGTTGCATGGAATGACTCGATGGTAATGTTACCGCCGTCGATGACTTTTGGTTGGGTGAGATCCGCAGGTAAAATGCTATCATCCACCAGCTTCCCTGCGGTGGATAAGCTTGCGCCGCTGGCTAGAGTGAATTGCCCGCGATCTGAATTTGGCAATGGCAGAGGCGCACTGCCGGCTGCGTTAAGAATGCCATACTCCAGAGCAAATGATGGCGAGATGTTATAAGTGCTAAATACAAGTGCGCCACCGGCGCTGATGATGGATCCGAAGATCGAAATGTTAGCGGCACTGAGGGTGATCGAACCTTTAGCCGCGCCTGCGAGAGTGACATTTTCCGGAACGGTGATCGAGCCGTCGGGGTTGATGATTTCCAGTGCGCCGAAACCATCATTGCCAACCAAGGCGGAGGACAGCATGACCGTCGCTAGACGGTTGGCAGGTAAAGCCAGCGAGAAAGCCGGAGTCGCAACATCGCTCAGTCGCTTCGCAAAACTTACCGCCGGTGGAGTCGGTGAAGTCTTGATATACTTAATCACCGAGCTGTTTGCTATAGTAACTTCTTTCTCGGATTCGAAATTAATGTGCAGCGTACTCAGTCCGGGCGGAACGTCTCGCTGGCGCGGACCTTTAACGGTGAGTCCCCGCAATTCGCCGTTGATCGCCATGCTTGGCGCGGTCAGCGACAAGGTGCCACCCGCCGCACCTTCCACGAAACTCTCCTGCATGGTCCCTGAAAACAGCGGCGTGTCGAAGGTGGTCGAGACGCCCCACTTGGCGCTGTTGAAGGTCGAGCTGCCGGTGAAGACCCCATCATAGAGTTGGTCGGGAGTTGCTTTATCTATCGCAACTAACCGCCCACCGGAGATCAATGATGATGTTTCTACCAAACCGCCTTGGTGGCTGAAATAGCCGCCCGAAACATCGAGCGTCGAGTTCTTCGCCAGCACGATTGATCCACCGGCCTGCAACTTAATGTTACCTCCCACGGCGGTGAGTTGGGCGGCATTGCGTTCGATGAGTCCTGCGAGGCCGGTGACATCTCCCAGCGGCGTGCCGATCCAGTACTTACCATTATAAACTCCAGTGTTGCGGATATCGACGGTGAGTTCCTTGCCTCGCAAGTCGGTGTCGCGCAGCAGCGGCGAGTCCGCCAGCTCGGTGCCTAGCAGCTTTATTTTTAGGATACTTTGCGCAAGCGGCACATACACATCCACGCTGCCGGCCACATTGATGATGGCGGCATCGTCCACATGGATTTGCCCGCCCTTGAAGAAGAATTTTTGTTCCGTGCCCGAGAAATAGTTGGTGAGGCCGGACTCCACTTGGCCACCGGGACCGAAGATGCTGCGATTCCCATCCGCATCTTTGTAGGGCCACACGCCAGCCCGCACCGAGACTTCGGCGTTAGGGGCGAGCAGGATGGAGTTCTTATCAAAATGAATCGTTAGCCCTTCGATGTTCACTTGGGAGCGCTCTGGCAAGGCAGTGCCCGGCACCGCTTTGTCACTTGCGTAGTCTGGGAGAATCCGCGTCACCGCATCTTCCCCGAGGGTCACCACGCCGGTGAATTGATTGAAAAACATCGGTCCGCCAGAACCCAACTCGGTGGTGCTGTCGAAGTTCGGATTCGCAACCGCGCCGTAGCTTGCCTTCAAGTCGATGCGGCCATTTAAACTTACCGAAGTAGTACTATGAATAACACCTAACTGGCTTACTTCCTTGCCCGCCATCCACGCACTGCCGGTGAGGATATCTATAACTCCAGAGTTAGTGACTTTTCCGGCGTAGTCGCCGACTGCACCGATCCATACGTCCAGCCCACGGAGACTTGGGTCGCTGCCATCGTGCGCGGCGACGCCGACTTGCAATCCGGCTGCTAGAATCGTCTGCCCGGACTCAGTGGAAATCGTGCCGTCGTTGGTGACGTTGGGCCCCACTAACATGATGCGTCCGCCATTGCCACCACTGCCAGCCGGGCTGGTGAGCTGCGCCCCGGCTTGGACCGTGACATCGCCGTATTTGCCGCTGGTAGGCAGCGGGCCGGGATCAAAGTTCGGGGTGCCGTCCGCGCCACCGGGGACGCTGAGGCCGCTGAAGAGGAATTGCGCGTCGGGGTTATTGAGCAGGCCGCGGTTGATTAGATTCTCGTTGATCGGCAGCGAGGAAACGGTGAGGCCACGGGCGTTCACTTGGCTGCTGCCGCCGAAGATGATGCCGTTGGCGTTGATCAGATAGACTTGGCCGGCGGCTTTGATTTTGCCGAGAATCTGGGTCGGGTTGCCGGTGGGATCGGTAATTTTATTGAAGGCGATCCACTTGCTAACATCCGCTCCACCTTGGGTTTGGTCGAAGGTGACGGTGGTGTCTTTGCCGACGTTGAAGGACTGCCAATTGAGCAATGCCTGCTGAGTGGTTTGCTTGATGGTGACTTCGGTTTTGCCGCCCTTGACGGTCTGCGTCGGGGTCTTGGCTCCGGTCCATTTGGTGGGATCGGTGGTGGTGACGAGACCACCGATGATGAGGCCGTTAGGAACTTTGGGTAGAGTGACGGTGAGGTTGTTAGCACCGCTCTTGATCGCGGCATTGCGGGCGGCGTTTTGCATGGCGCGCACGGCGTCGAGCGTACGGGTGGTGCGGGCAAGCGTGTCCTTGGCATTCGCGCGCGCGGCATCGGTGGCGGCGGGAGTGGGCGCACCGGCGGAAGCGCGGCCGGGCTTGTTAGCCCCGCCGCCGTCGCCGCGGAGGATGTCGCCAGCACGGGCGTCCAGGCCGCTGAGGAGGACCGTGAAGCCGACATACTTGAGCGGGGTGCTGAAGATGGAAGTCGTGCGGAAGTGGCGGGGTTTCATAGCAGGATTGGTTAAGAGATCCGACCGATGGGTTAATCCTTTTTCGCAGCGATCCGCTGATCCAGAATCTTATCCTGGTAGCCTTGGACGAGGTTCTCAACCTTGACGCGGGTGGTGCCGATGAATGGCTCGCGGGCTGATAGAGCTTTGCCGAGGGCGTAGTTCTCGAAGCGGTTGAGGATTTCGTTGGCGGTGTTAAACAGGGAAATATTTTTGCGTTCGCGGTCGGCGATGGTGAGCTTGGCGGCGGTGAGTTCCGAAGAAAGTTTAGCGCGTTCGTCTTCTCTCGTGCGGGCGACTTCGGCGGCTTTCTGATAGCCTGCTTTCCATTTCTCCAGAGCTTC
>JAYVEJ010000563.1:0-3748 GCA_043748885.1 Luteolibacter sp.
ATGGCAAAGCGGTAACGAGGATCGTGCGCAAAGGGATTTCCAAAGAAGAGGAGGAGCGGCAGCGCAGTAGGGACGGAGAAGTTCCGCTGGGAAAAATGCTGCGCTGCCGGATCCGTTATTTCACGGATGGAGCGGTGATTGGCAGCCGAGAATTTGTGAACGAGGCGTTTGGAAACGCTCGGGAGCGCTTCGGAGGGAGACGCAAAGATGGCGCGAGGAAATTAAAGGGAGCGGCGGGGGGAGCGGCGGGAGTGCTTTGGAGTTTGCGGGATCTGAAAAAGGATGTCGCTCCCGCTATTTGAAAAGTCCTGTGCTCTTGAATCCGGCTGAGACCGCCGGGACACCCTCCACGGGTTCGGCCGCAGGTCATTCCTTGAAGTGCCGTGGTGCCCCGCACTCCATAGCTGCCGTGCTGTTAATGGGGCAGGTGCGGCTGCTCGACGGCTTCCGATAGATCGCCGTGGACACTGCGGGTGATGATGTCGCGGGTGGCTTCCTCGAGGTAGTCGTGGAGGAGTTTCGAGAGTTCAAGGAATTCGGGCCACAGGACTTGGTTGATGAAAGAGGCGGTGGCGCGAAGCCTGACGGTGCTGTGGCGCTGGCGGTATTGGCGGAAGGGCGAGAGGCCGTGGCGGCGGGCGAGGGCGAGGAAAAGCTGGCGTTTCCATGGGTCGGCTAGGCTGAACTGGAACTCGACGTTCGCTTCCGGGATGGCGGCGAGCTGGGCTTTCAGCCGTTCCATCGCACTGGCGGCAGCGTTCATTTCTCCGGCGAATCCGCTGCCGACGAAAAGAGCCTCCACCTTGCGGATCTTGGCAATGATTTCCTCGCGAGTCATTGGGGTGTTGATGGTTGAGAGTTGATGGTTGATAGAGAGGAGAGGCGGATTCAGTCAGGGAAAAGCTGGTCTTCCCATCAACGATCAACTCCCTACCATCAACTTGTCACTCCAGCGGTGACAACAGATGCGAGAGCGTTTCCGCGTCGATTCGGAGCTTGCTGGTCTCTGCGGATAGGAGTGCTTCGACGAGGGCGGCTTTGTGTTTCTGGAGGTCGAGGATGCGGTCCTCAATGGTGCCGCGGCAGACAAGTTTGTGGACGAAGACGGGTTTCGTTTGGCCGATGCGGTGGGCGCGGTCGGTGGCTTGGTTCTCGGCGGCAGGGTTCCACCACGGGTCGTAGTGGATGACGGTGTCGGCGGCGGTTAGATTGAGGCCGGTGCCACCGGCCTTGAGGGAGATGAGGAAGATTGGAATCTCGCCGGTTTGGAATTGTTTCACCAAGGTTGCGCGATCTTGGGTCTGGCCGGTGAGTTTCAAATAGGGGATTTTTTCCGCGACCAAATGCTGCTCGATGAGGGCGAGCATGGAGGTGAAGGTGGAAAATAACAGAATGCGGCGGCCTTCTTCTAGCAGGGTCGGGAGAAGCTCGGTGGTGAGGTATTCAAGCTTGGCGGACTCGGTGACTTTTTGCGCGGCGGGCGACTTGAGGAGCTGCGGGTGGCAGCAGATTTGGCGGAGCTTGAGGAGCGCGTCGAGGACGATGATGTGGGACTTGGCGAGACCCTTGGCGGCGATGGCATCGCGGACGCGCTTGTCCATGGCGGCGCGGACGGACTCGTAGAGGTCGGTTTGCTTTTTGGTGAGGTCGATGCCGTGGATGATCTCGGTTTTAGCCGGAAGTTCGGTGGCGACTTGGTCTTTGGTGCGGCGCAGGATGAGCGGCGCGACGCGGCGGTTGAGCGCGAGCTGGGCATCGTGCGAGCGGTCGCGCTCGATCGGCCGACGGAGGTGAGTGTTGAAGGTTTTTTCGTCTGCTAGAAAGCCGGGCATCAGGAAGCGCATGAGGCTCCAGAGCTCGCCAAGGTGGTTCTCCATGGGCGTGCCTGATAGACAAACGCGGTGGGCGGACTTGAGTTTGCAGGCGTTCTGGGCGCTAATCGACTTGGGGTTTTTGATGTATTGGGCCTCGTCGAGAACGATGACGTGCCAGTCTTGGCGGGAGAGTTCGAGGAAATCGCGGGCAAGCAGCGGATAGGATGTTAGGACGACGTCAGCCGCAGCGATTTCGCTAAACCCGGTGGCGCGGTCCTTGCCTTGCAGGGTGAGAACCTTGAGGTGCGGGGTGAATTTCTCGGCCTCATCGGTCCAGTTAGGGACGACGGAAGTCGGGGCGATGACGAGCGATGGCAGGCCAGGATTTTTCGCGCACTCGGCGGTGAGGTGGGCGAGGGTTTGGACGGTTTTACCGAGGCCCATGTCGTCGGCGAGGATGCCGTGCAGGCCGTGGGCTGCTAGAAACTGGAGCCAGCGGTAGCCTTCTTGCTGATAGTGGCGGAGTTCGGCCTTGACGGTGAGAGGGATTTCCGCCGGCGGCAGGGCGGTGATGTTTTTCAGGCTGTGGCCGAGCTTGGCCAAGGCACGGGTGGTCGCGGAGGAGTCGATGGCGAGCGAGTCTGCCACGCCGGCGGCGGCGAGCCGGTCGATGCGGATCGCCCCCTCGCCAGTGGGGCCGTGGAAAAGATGGCGGACTTGATCGACGATTTCGATCAAGCGGCGGGCCGGGAAGCGGATGAAGCCGTCCTCAGGATTCTCGCAGGAGAGGGTGAAAAATTCCGGGAGATCTGGGGCATCGGCTGCGGGCAGATCCATGCCGATGGCGTTCGCGATGATCGGGATGAGGCTGACTTGCTTGCCGTTCAGCTCGAAGGAAATGTCGAAGCGAAACCAGTCGATGCCGTGATCGGGATCGGCCTCGATGGCGGGGAAAAACTCGCCGGCGTCATGGGCGGTGAGACCGGACTTGGGGTCAATTTCGATGACCCAGCCGGCAGCGCGGAGATCGGCCATTTGCGGGCTGTCTAACAAAGCGAGCCACGCGAGCTGCGGGGTGGGAAACGGATCGTCTGGAACGAACGAATGCAGCGCGGCGGTGTCGAGATACCTGACCGCAAGCAGGCCAGTTAGCGAGAGCAGGCCAGTGGCGCGCAGGTGTTCCCAGTGGACTTGCTCCGCCTTGAAATCGCGTGGCCAGACGATGCGCTTGCCCGCGCGAAGTTCGGCGTGGCTTTGCGGGTGGCCCTGGGCCAGCGGCGCGAGCAAGGAGCTGTCGCCATAACGAAACGAGAGCTGGCCGACCGTGAGTGTGCGTAGTTCCCACTTGCTGCCGAAGTCGCGGGAATAAATCCGCAGGTGGGGAAGCGGGGCGGAGGCCGCGCGGGTTTCCGTCTCGACCTGAGTCGGGGTGGGCAAGGCCGCGGAGGAAATGGTGGAGAAGCGCTCGGAGATGATCGAGACATCCCGCGAGGAAACGGCTGGGCCGCGTTGCCAAGCCGTGAGGATGGCGGCTGGGAGTTCACTCTCTAGCAGTCCGAGGTGGCCCGTGGCCGGGTCCAAATAGCGAGGCGGCTGGGTGGGAATGATGATGAGGTCCGGATTTTCACACTCCAGCACCGGTCGGGCGCTGCCGCTGGGCAAGACCTTCCAAGTGGCACGAACAGGCACCGGCGACCCCGCCATGACCGGGTGGTAGTTGTCTGAGTTTTTTTTATCGTGGGACTCTTGGCCGTGGAAAACGTGACCTGTCGCCAAGGCTCCCGTTAGAATTTCCTCCCAGCCTGGCCCCTCCAAGGGCATGTCGCCCCATGGCTGGATCTTGCGGTAGCGCTGGTAGTAAATGGCCGCCACCAACAGGTCTTGGGAGGTCATGTACTTGGGCGGTCGCGACGGGTCGGCATTTGCCCGCGACG
>JAYVEJ010000564.1:0-3724 GCA_043748885.1 Luteolibacter sp.
GCCGGGCAGAATCAGTCCGGGCCGGATTTCGGCACAGGGCTGTAGCACGAAACGCCGCTCGCCAAGTCTGGGGTGGGGCAGGACGAGCGCTGCGGTGCCTATGATTTCAGCGCCAAAATAGAGCAGATCCACGTCGATGATCCGGGGTGCATTCCGCTCGGGGGCAGCACTGCGGCCTAACTTTTTCTCGATCGCTCGGGTGATGCCTAGCAGTTCAAATGGATTTCCTGCGAAGCCGATCTCGACGACGGTGTTGAGGAAAATCGGCGAGCCGGGCGGACACCGCAGTGGCTCGGTCTGGTAGATGGATGCTTGCAGGAATGGCTCGCCGGGCGTGGCGACTTCCCGCAAGCAGTCGCGGGCCGCTTGCAAGTTGCCAAGCCGGTCTCCGAGATTCGAACCGAGGGCGATGCCGACGCGGGCCATGGGTTAGTCTTCGAGTTTGGCGAGTGGATTGATGCCGTTTTCCTGCATCCGCTTGTTAGCCCCTTCCACCATCGCCGCTGGGATGATCAGCGGGCGCTCGGCGTCGAACAGGTCGATGACGAAAAACTCGGGAGCCTCCTTGGGATGAAGCAGCTCGTGAGCGTGGGATAGATCGCGCACTTCCACGCCATTGATTTTGTCCACAGCGAAGCCCGCGAAATCCGCGAGCTGGCTGGTCACCGGATCACTTTCTACCCGTGTTAGAACGACGATGTCGCGGTGTTTTTCAAACAACCCTTTCGGCACGTAGTCGGTGTAAAGGCGGCGCAGGGTCACATTCTCAAACTTGGAAGTGGCAAAGAGATTCGTGTCGAGCGGTTGGAAAACGAGGCCGGCGAAGACCAGGTAGCGTGGCTTTTTTTCATACTGCACCGCATACATCCGCGACCACGGCAGCGGCTTGAGGACGATGTCCACATCGTTGATCGCCCCCTCGCGGAGGAAGCGGATGGCCACCTTGTCACCGGCATATTTGCGCTCGACGATCTCGTTGAGGTTCACGTCCTCGCCCTCGATGGTGATCATGCCGGCGCTATCCACCGGCTTGCCGTCAAGGGAGATCAGGATGTCGCCGGACTTGAGAATGCCGTCGCTGGAGCTGGTCGGGATCACGTTACTCACCAGCACGCCCTTGCCGTCGTTAGGCAGGCCGAGCGCCTTGCGCATCGCCGGATTGTGCAGCGGGAAATCGCTGATGCCGAGATCGGCGTAGTTGTCGTAGTGGCCGTCCTCCACGTCTTTGAGGAAACGGCGGATCACCGGCGTGGGGATGATGTAGCCGGTGTTGTCGGCTTGGCGGAGTCCTTGGAAGGCGACGCCCACGACTTTGCCATCTTGCACACAAGGTCCGCCCGAGTTGCCGGGATTGATCGCGGCGTCGATCTGGACGATCAGGTGCGAGTCGGCGCGGGAGTGCGAATACGGTTGGAAGTCGATGCGAGAAACGACGCCGCGGGTGACGGATAGTCGCTCACCGCCGACTGGGTAGCCGATCACCCGGACCTGCGACTCGAGGCTCGGGACATTTCCCAACTCGAAGGTGGGAAATGCCTCGAAGTCTTTGAAATCCTCGACGGATAGAAGCGCGAGATCGCAATCATGCGCGATGAACTCGATTTTCGCCGGATACTTTTTCGGGCTGCCATAGACGGTGATTAAAATCCGGCGGCCGTTAGAAACGACGTGGGCGTTGGTGAGAATTTTGTTTTTCCCGATCAAGAAGCCGGTGCCGATCCCACCACTGAAGCGCCCGGAGTTCCACGGCGTCTGGTAGTCTGGAACCTGCGTGGCGACCTCCACGCGGAGCACCGATTTATAAACATCTGAAGGCAGCGACGGAGTCTGTGCGCCCAGCCCGGTTAGGGCCGACATCAGCAGGGAAATGGAGAGGAGCAGGCGGATCATTGACTTGCGGCGGACCTTAGAGGCCGAGCGGGCAGCGGCAAATAAAATCCATGGCCTGCGGGGCGCATCACGCAGCGCCGCTCTATTTCACGCGAAGCATCTAACTCGCCGTCGCACTCCGCGTGCATTCTGAAAAATAAATCGACCTTTCCGCGCGGGGTTTCAGAATCCGGCCATGCCCGGTCGCGAAGATCTCAAGAAATTGTCCCTGCTTGGAAAGGAAAGCCGCCTGCCCGCCAGCCCAGACGAGGCGAAACTGGAAGTTTTCCCGAATCAACGGCCCGGTCGGCGCTACTGGATCACGCTCAACTGCCCGGAGTTTTCCTCGCTCTGCCCGGTCACCGGCCAGCCGGACAGCGCGAAAATCGTGATCCGCTACGTGCCGGATGCGATGATCGTGGAAACCAAGAGCCTGAAATTCTACCTCGCGTCGTTTCGCAATCAGCCGGCCTTTAACGAGGAAATCGTCAACCGCATTCTCGACGATTTGGTAGAAATCATGAAGCCGCAGGAGATCGTCGTGCGCGGTGAATTCGCCCCGCGCGGCGGCATCCAACTCATGACCGAGGCGATTTACCCAGAATGTGACACATGAAAGTCTGCGTGCTGTTAAGCGGCGGAATGGAGAGACCCTTTGGGAGGATCCATGACGGTGGCGGGCACTCCGCATTACAGCGCGCACGTCACATGTTCCCGCGGGACCAGCAGCTCCCGTGACAGACCGCCAGTGGGATGTTTGGTGGTGCGGAGCGACGATCTTCGGTGGGAGTTGCTAGAGTGGGACGGGGGCTGGCTCTTATTGGAGTTTAGCACTCTGCCCTCTTTTTCCTTTAGATAGAAGTCAATTTCCCAAATGCTCTTTTTCGGGATCTTTTCCACGGACTCCGGCTCTCCCCATGTACGGCGAGGCCAGATTACGCGATCCTGACCTGGGGTTCAGCCATGATGTCATGGAAAGGGGGCTTCGATCTGAACCGGCATCAACGCCTATCCGTATTTTCCCGTAAGTGTTGTCCGCGAATTTCACGAAATATTGCGCTTGCTGAAAAACAGTCCATTTGTCGATTGGGAGCGTGTCGGGGTATTCATAACGGATCGATTCCTTGTAGCCCTCCTTGGGCGGTTCAGTATCGAGATCGGCACCAGTCCAGAGAAAGCCGCCGCCGGGGATACGGGCCTCGAACGTCCAGTCAAACAGGGCATAGCCCCTTCCGGCTTCATCGCGTACATGGTTATCACTCCAGAGGCGAAATTCAATCTGGTGCATTCCTTTGCCGTCCTCCGTATCGAGCGCAACTCGGAGAATCGATCCGTCAATCGGCAACCGCCAGCGTTTCTCTTTCACATGAACGAGAGGTTCGATTGGTCCGACCTTCTGCAGATTCATAACCAGAGGAGTTTTTGGATTACTGAAACGCTTTCCTCCAGAAGCTCCATTTGCATACGATATGTTTGCGGAGGATGCTGGTCCTCCCAGCGGGGGAAGATAGATGTATCCCTCTTTTTCCACCTGCACTCCGATGGAAAAGCCCCTCAGATCCTTCACTGAGAACGCGCCATTCGCATCACTGGCCATTGTAACTTTGGAACCGGAATCCTCCTCCCACGGTGAATCGAGGGGATAGAGCTTCACGGTGGCTCCAGGAACCGGGTCGCCATGCTGATCCACGACTTTACCGAAAAGCGTAATTGGGGTTTTGAATGAGTCTGTGAATGACGCAACAGGATTGGACTTTCTAGCGCGGGCATGGCTGGGCAAAGACTCTTCCGAATCAAGCCTGTCGCGCAGTCCCTTTTCATCAGGAATCAAAACAGTCTCCTTGCTTGGCGAGGA
>JAYVEJ010000565.1:0-3721 GCA_043748885.1 Luteolibacter sp.
TAATCGACCACCTTGTCGAGTTTCATAAACATGATATCTATCATATCTTCGGCCTTTCCCGTATTCAAGGTATCTACAGCCACAACTCTATCATTGAGCTTGAGTGTGCCCTCGCGATCTGCGGGACCACTCACAACGATGCCCATGATCTTGGTCGCACCATCTTCCTCTCCTTGAAGTAGGGCACCAATCCCCACCAGTTCATTTTTCATTCCATCCTTAAAACGATTCATTTCGCGGAAGCTCATATAATCGGTATGGGGATCATATGCCCGCGCAATAGCACTCAAGAAATAGTTCGCGATTTCTTCATCATCGACATCCTTCACACTGTTGAGAAAGCGCTTGTAGCGAAGTGAAATTTTATCTTTGGGACTGCGATCCGCGATGCCGGGGTCCGGTTTCCCTTGCTCCTTTGAGAGCTTAGTCACCAAGTCGTGGCGCAGGGTCTCGCCAAGAACCGCTTCCTTGATCTGCAATCGCCACAAGTCGGCAGCATCGGTGGAGTTCTTGGGCCACGCAGCATCTTTCCGGCTTAACATCACCGACTCGTTCGCGGCGAAATCAAAATCGGTACCCTTTAACAACTTCTCGGTGAGTGACACGCGTTCCTCCACCCGCTTCTCGAAAATTCTATAGATATCAATGGCTGCGGCCATGCTGTTACCATTCAACAAAAGCGTGTGAAGCTGGTCGCCATATTTCGCCTTGAAGCTATCAACATCATCTTGGGTGAAATACAGGCGCTGGAAGTCGAGGTCTTTCAAGTAGTCGTCAAGAAACCGCTGGCTCAGTTCTGCGTTGAAAGGAAGCCTCGCAAAATGGCTATTTTGCAACATGATCGCCATCTGCCTGCCAACCGCGTTGAAGTCGGCCTGTTGGGCACAGGCCGAACAGGAAATCGCTACCAGAGCCACGCTGGAAGCTGCTTTTCGGAACCAGGAATTAGTCATGAAGTTCAAACGGGACGAGGGTAAAAATGTTTCAAGAAAGTGCCATGAGTTTCTAGGAAGTCGATTTCTAAAAACTCGAAATTAAATCACTTCGGCAACTTCCGCAAACTCAACCAACGGCGGAAATAGGCCTCCTTGGCAGCCCTTTCGGCAGCCTGGGGATCAAATGTCTGACCTGGGAAGATCCAGTTGTCGGCGTTCACTGGCCGACGGCCCAAAGGAACCTTCAAATCGACCCAACCGCCGTCTCGGAGAATCTTGAAATCCACTGCGATATTCGGTTTCATTTTCCTAATGTTTGCCCGGAACATGAGTTCTTGCCATGTCTCGCCATTGATTCCAACAATCATGTCGTTCTGTCGGATTCCGGCGTGCTCAGCCGGAGAATCAGGCTGCACCATCATGACACGAATCACACTCCGGGGCTTTGGCTCACCGGGAATCTCTGAAATTTCATCCTTCAACATAATGCCCAAGTAGCCTTCCCCTTCCATCAAATACTCGTCTGTAACGAGGGCGCGCAGGACGCTTAAGCAGCGCTCTCTGACCTCAGGGTCACGCGCCATGCGGGACTGCCGCAGCAGCTCGCCCATCGCCGGAGCTGGTTGCGCCCGCGCCCAAGCCAGCAACTCAACTTGAGCGATTTCCCGCTCACGGAATTGCTGTGAGCCTAGTCCTGATAGCGCATTGGAAGGAAGCTCAACGGCTTTCACGGGAAATAAAGTCAACGCTAACATGCATAAGCATTTCAACGGGAATTCTGTCACACGCGGCGTTAGTTTAGCTTCCACATCTAGGCAAGGCTTCGATCTGTATGTAATGAATCACCCCCCGAGGATATTCTTCTGAGGAACCTCGATCGTATCGTTGCGTTGCAATGGCATCTGCATGAACTGGGCCTTCGTGGCATCATATACTTTCTGGCTACCATTGCGGATCACCTTGACCCGACGCATGCTGCCGAATTCGTTAGCTCCTCCCCGAGCTTGAATTGCACCCCAGAGTGTCAATTCTTTGGCGAAAGGAACCGGTCCTGGATTCTTCACTTGGCCCCCCACCGTGACGGTTTCCTCATTTATTTTCCCTTGGACCATGTTTGTAATAACTTGGATGGTCGGGTTCGTGTAGATTCCCGCTGCCTTGTAACGGGACTGAAGCGAAGCCGCCAGCTCCTCATTGCGCAGCCCCGCAGCTCGCACCGCACCGAGGAATGGCATATTGATGGTCCCGCCCTCGGATACAGGGTATATATTGGAGATAGTCGCCTTGTCCTCCTCGGGGACATTGGCGATCGTGATGTTGATTGACTTTCCCGGCTCAATCTGAGCGGCGAGAGGCAGCGAAGTAAAAATCAGCGCGAGCAATCCGTGGAATAGTTTCTTGGGGTTCATCATGTTAGTTGGATTGAGATTTAATACAACTCGGAATCATTTCCACGCGCTCCCGGCTGTGGCTTCGAGGGTGCCGCAGCACCGACCGGTGGTCCAATCTGAGATTCGGCCGGAGCATAGTAAGTGTAATAGCTGGTGTAGTATTGATATTGGCTGTCACTACGGACATCCACATTGTTGAGCACTACCCCAATGACATTTCCACCGACGTTTTCCACCGCTTGTTTCACGCGGAGAAGCATGTTTCTGGGTAATTTGCGATGCTGGACGACAATCATCGTAAGATCGACTTCGCTCGCGAGAACAGAAGCATCACTCACCCCTAGGATGGGAGGACTATCTACTAGCACCAAATCGAAACGCTGCTTCACATCCTGAATCAACTCAGACATCCGGCGTGAGTTTAAGATGCCGGCCGCATCGGCTGGTAAAATTCCAGAAGGCATGAAATACAAGTTATCAACCGGAGTCTGGAGAATGACGTCCTCCAACAAAAGTTCTGTGGTCAAATAATTGGTGAGGCCGACTGAGTTGTTAATATCAAAGAACGTATGCAAGCGAGGCCTGCGCAAGTCGGCGTCAATCATCAATGTGGTATATCCACCTTGGGCACAAATATAAGCGAGATTGACCAGCGTGGTGGATTTCCCCTCGCCCGCGCCACCGGAAACCACCGTAATTGCATTGTCTTCAGGATTCTTGCGATTGAATTCAATGTTAGTGCGCAAGATTCGATACGCTTCTGCATCTGGACTCATTCCGCTTTGCTTGTGAAGAATCCCAACATCCTTCGGGATAACCGCAAGAACCGGCACTTGAAGATAGCGTTCCACATCCTCAAGGCTCTTCACTGAGGTATCAAGATACTCCAAGAAGAACGCAATACCCACCCCAAAAATCAACCCGACCACTGCTCCGAGGACCAAATTAAGGGTCACGTTAGGACTGACGGGACTTTGCGAGATTTGTGGCTCTTCGTGAACCACAATACTTTCTTCCGTCATCTGTTTAATGATGGTCTCGTTAATTTGCTTAAGCTTCATCGACTGGAGCAATTGCTGGTCCGTTTCAAATTCCCGCTTTGCATCGACGTAACCTTGGGCATCAAGTCCCCTCTGAATCGCTTCTTCGCGCGTGTCGTCTTTCATCACTTCGACACTTTTCAGGCTGTCCCCCGCCATCTCCAATTTTGCTTGCAAGGTAGCCCGCAAGCTGACGACCCCTTCATTGAGCTGGTGTTTCATTTCCTCAATTTGATTGACTGCCGCCAAGACCGTCGGATGGTGGTCTCCCAAACCCTTGATTTTGAGATCTTCCAAATGTCGTTTGGCTTCAAGATAGAGGGGATGAAGGTTGCGAATGACGTTGTCCGGTAAA
>JAYVEJ010000566.1:0-3719 GCA_043748885.1 Luteolibacter sp.
AATGAAGGCATCGACCTCAGTGCGACCCAAGGCGCGATCTGCTTCCAAAGCGAGGGCAGGGAAGTGCATTTCCGCAAAGTCGAACTCACGCCTTTCAAATGACGATTCGGATTTGACGCCAGATGGGAGCGAAGCGGGCAATATGGAGAGTGCGGCAGCTTCTCAAGATCGTTTAGATTTCTTTACAAGGAGGGCCTGTCGTGTAGTCTGCGTCCACTGTTCACCACCCCCAACTTAATGTTTCGTCAGCCCCGTCCCCCCGACCCTGACCAGGACCTCGTCACGCGTGCCCAACAAGGCGAAACGCGTGCCTTCGACGCCCTGATCCTCAAGTATGGCGATAAGCTATACGGTCTCGTTTACAACATGACCTCCCACAAGGAGGACACTCATGATTTACTCCAGGAAATTTTTGCCCGCGCTTATCAGTCGCTCGGCAAATTCCGTGGCAACTCCTCGTTCTACACCTGGATTTATCAGATAGCGGTCAATCTAACGCTCAACTTCCTCAAGAAGCGCAAGCGCCGTTTCGGCCTCAGTTTGAATGACATCGACTCCTCAGCGAAACTCGATCCAGCGCTGATCGATAACACCCACGAAGCCAATCCCGAACGCCAAACCAATCTCAACGAGCTTCAAATAAGATTGAACGAAGCTATGACGAAACTGTCTGATGCACATAGAATGGTAGTTACGATGTTTGATATCCAAGGCATGTCCCACGGGGAAATCGCCAAAGTGCTTGCTACTTCCGAGGGCACTATCCGCTCACGACTTCATTACGCGCATCTCCAACTCCAGTCAGCGTTGCAAGACAGTTGGGAAGAAAGATTTTGAAAATTCGCTTGATGCTGAGTCAAATAATTTATAAATCCTAATTATCAATCGCAGTGAAACCAACCCTTGAACAAATCAGCAGTCTACTGGCCCACAAGGGCACCGAGCGTCCTGATCCAGAGTATTGGCAAGAATTTATCTGCAAATTTCACCAAAATCAGCGGGAACTGTCGGTTAAGAAATCGGGTTTGAGAAATTTCATGGGGTTCATCTCCGACTGGTTTTCCGACCTCGGGCCGTCCAAGTGGGCGTATGGTGCGGGGGTGGCTTATGCCTCAGTGACGATTGCTTTTTTCCTCACACCGCATGATGTGGTGACTGAAAGTGCTCCGGTGTCTCATGTGAATTTCGAGGTGATTCCGGCACCCCCTCCACCGCCTGTGGAGCAACTCAATCAACTGGACTTGAGTCCCTTGACTCAAGGGCAGGCTGGCGAACAAGTATTCTAATTCCAGCCCTCCGCGATGGTGGATCTGGAAAAATTGAGCCGACAATGGTTGGCTCCGGTGCTTTGTGGTATTCTCGTTACGACGGGCATCGCGCAATCCGTGCCACTAACTCCACGCTGGCAGGCGATCTTTCCGGCGGTCGCTAACGGTCAACAGCGTGACTCCACGGCAGTGGCGGTGACCGGCGAATCGATGATGGTCGTAGTGGTCGCCGCCAGCAGCCAGCCGATGAGTCTCAAGCTCCAACTCGGAAACGAGACGATCCCGTTCAAGGTGGTTGGGCACGATCCCGTGTCGCGGCTCGGATTCATCAAAGTCCTAGGCAATGTGATGCCCAAGCCGACGACTTGGGTCGAGGATGCGAGTGCGAGTTCCAGCACCACCTTGCAATTCATGGTACCGGGAGGCCCGACCCAGTGTCGCACGACAGGATGGGTGAAACAGGTAGGCGGAAAAATTTTGCCGTTCGCCTTGTTGCGCGTCGATTTCAGCCGCGAGGTTCCACCGCCCGGGACTCCACTAACGGATAGTCTCGGCAGGGTGGTAGCCATTGTGTTCCAACATTCTGGCACCGGGAACATCGCCTACGCCATTCCCGCTGAGGCGGTTCGTCGCGTGCAGCAGGATATTTGCAACGGTGGCCAGTTGGTCCGTGGCTGGCTGGGACTCACCTTGCGGCCCGAGGCCCTGACACCAGAAATCTGCCGGGTGCTGCTCAATTCACCTGCCGCTGCCGCTGGAATCAGGCCGAATGACCTGCTTCTCAGCATCGGCTCAAGGCCAGTCACGGACTACGCCGATGCGGCGAATGCGTTCTTCTATCTGATTCCCGGCCAGCCGGTCCGGGTGAAGCTCCAGCGCGAGTCCTCACAACTCGAATTCACGCTCACCCCCACGCTACCGAAAGGCTAGCGAGGTCTCGGGCCAATGGCCGTCGGGGCGGGAGTTTCCTCAAACGTTAGCATGAACGACCAGCGATAGGTCTTGTCCGCCTGAAGTAGATATTGCGGCAACGCCGTGGCTCCCCATGAGTTTGTCCCACCCAAGCCGGACTGGCGGTGGTCGAGATTGAGGGTGTAGAAATCCCGTGGTGGAATTTCGCTGGAATGCATCGCCAACCCGATGTCCTCGGCGGCGCATGGATAGCAAGCCATCTCCAGCAACGAGTCACCGCTTGCATCCAGCCGCAGGCTGCTGCCACCTGTCGGGCTGGAAATCGTAGCCCAGCGGATTCCCGTGCGATTGCCGGATTCTTGCGGATCGATGTAGCGGTAAAAAAGCGTGGGAATCATGCCTTCGTGGACGGTCGTCCACGACCCAGACTTGCGGTCGGCGTAGTTTTCGTGCGGCCCATTCCCATACCATTTCCAGAGCGGCGTCCGGCTGGGAATCTCGCATTGGTAGCCGATCCGCGGAAGCGTCGGCAAGTCCTTGCCGGGGCGGAATTCTGTATCGACTAAGATTTGCCCCTCGCCCGTGAAGCGGTAGTGGATCGTCGCGCTGCTTTGATTCGCCGGAATCGCCAGTTCTGCGGTGATCACAACATCGTTTCCATCCTGAACCGCTTTCGTCGTGGCGGCGGTGGCTTTGGCTCCCGCGTATTGCCAGATCTTGAGCTTGTGGTGGAGCTTGGCACCTTCGTCGTTATTCGTAGGTGGACGCCAGAAATTAAGCTGCAGCGGCGTGCGCAACCACTCCTGTTCCTTGGCCTTGATCGACGTGATGCAGCCGAGCGATTTGTCGATCAGCGCAGTGACATCCTTCGCCTTGAGAGTGATTAGATTGCCCTCGTCGGTGAAACTGGCGGGAGCCGCCGATGCTGTCGCGACCGGCACCGTGCGCTTGCCCCACGGCAGCGGAATCTCGTCCCAAGCGATCGGCATTCCGGCCGGATGCCACTCGTTAGCGGCGGTTAGATCGTAGCGGACTCGGAGAAAATACTCACTGGTGTCCTTGGGAACGTGGCCTGTGGCGACCTCGATCACCGCCTTTTGTTGCGGAGCCATCTCGGGAAGTGTGAGTTTGCCTTCCGCCACGGCCACTCCGTCTTGCATCAGTTTCCAGGAACCCGCGAGATGCCCTAGGCTGCGGAAAAAGGTTTCATTTGCCACTTGAATTTTGATCGTGGGACTGGCGATGTCCACCGGCGTGGTGTGGATTTCCTGATAGACTTTCTTCACTTCTTCAAATTGCGGCGAGGGCGCGAGTGAGGCTGAAACCAGCCCGTTGCAGCAAAATGAAACATCCGTCGGTCGGTCGTTGAAATCGCCGCCATAGGCAAGGAAACGCTGGGTCTTCGGTTTCTCCGCATCTTTCGCGAAGTCCAACAGAAGCTCAGGATTCTCCGCGTTGCCCACAAGTGGGTCGCCAGTGAGAGCACGGGAATAAACAGCCGCATTGCGGACGGAGCCGTTAAAACGGCGGGCAGTTTCT
>JAYVEJ010000567.1:0-3715 GCA_043748885.1 Luteolibacter sp.
TCGCCGAGGCCGTTAGCAAAGTTTTCTTCGCCATTCCGATAGAAAACCAGAGCTACGTCTCAAGAATCAATCCGCGCGGGGTGCATGTGATTGAGTAAACGATTCCAAAATTGCTAAATCCTGCCAAACTTCCACTATCATGCAACAGAAATTCAATGTGTTGATCGAGCGAGATTCTGAGGGATGGCTCGTTGCAAGCGTGCCTTCGCTTCACGGTTGCCACACGCAGGCACGTTCCTTCGACGAGTTAGATTCACGGATTAAGGAGGCTATTTCCCTCTGCCTTGAAGATGCCGGTGAATTCGCGACACCCGAGTTTGTGGGAGTTCAACAAGTGGCAGTGGAGGTGTGATTCACGCGAATCCATGAGTGTTTCTTTTCTCACTGCGTTTCCATGGTTTGAAAGGGCACGGATGATTCAATCTGAAATGTTTGCCGTATGAGTCAGTTTCCAAGCGTCACCGGCAGCGAACTGATCAAAGCATTGTCCAAAGTTGAATTCTCCGTTGTCAGGATCAAAGGCAGTCATCATCGGCTGGAACACCCCGATGGCAGAAAGACGACCGTCCCCGTGCATGGAAAGGAAACCTTGGGTCCCGGCATTCTTCTGAAAATCCTCCGCGATTTGGATCTCACTCGGGAGGACTTGGCCGGTCTTCTCTGAACACTGAAAACTGAACACTCGCAACTTCTACCCGCCGTGCTCTACCACTCCACCGCCACTCCCTCCCACCGCGTGGATCTCAAGGAAGCCATTCTGCGCTCACTGCCGCCGGACAATGGCCTTTACATGCCGGACGCGTTACCGGTGTTAGACGAGGCATTCTGGGAAATCTGGCAGGATCTAACGTTCACGGAAATCGGCATCGCCGTGGCGGATGCGTTTTTCTGCGAGGACGTGCCGCCGCAGGCGTTGGTTGACATCGTCGAAGGCGCGATCTCGTTCGATGCACCGCTCGTCACGCTCGGCCCGGGCGATCACATTCTCGAACTTTTCCACGGCCCCAGCCTCGCTTTCAAGGATTTCGGCGCACGCTTCATGGCCCGCCTGATGGCTTGGCTCACCCGCGGCGAAGACCGCGAACTCACCGTGCTCGTCGCCACTTCCGGCGACACCGGCGGTGCCGTGGCATCCGCTTTCCACAACGTCCCCGGCACCCGCGTGATCATCCTCTATCCGCAGGGCAAGGTCTCCGGGCTTCAAGAAAAACAACTCACCGCCCTCGGCGGCAACATCACTGCGTTAGAAATCCAAGGCTCGTTCGACGATTGCCAAGCACTCGTGAAATCCGCCTTCCTCGACCGCGAGCTTGCAGAGCAGCTCAATCTAACGTCCGCTAACTCCATCAACCTCGCTCGCCTCATCCCGCAAAGTTTCTACTACATTCATGCAGTCCGTCAGCTCCCCGCAGGCGTCAAGCCGACCTTCGTCATCCCCTCAGGAAATTTCGGGAACCTCACGGCTGGCCTGCTGGCGATGCAGCTCGGCCTGCCTGTCGAGCACTTCATCGCCGCCACCAACCGCAACGACGTGGTTCCCGAATACCTCCGCCTCGGCCAATACACGCCGCGCCCCAGCGTGCCGACGATTTCTAACGCCATGGACGTCGGCTCGCCATCTAACTTCGTCCGCATGCAAGCCCTCTTTGGCGGCTCGTGGGATGCGATGAAATCCCGCGTTTCCGGCATGACCTTCAGCGACGACCAGACGCGTGCCGCGATCCGCACCGTCAAGGCGCTCTTCGATTACGAGATCGACCCGCACGGCGCGGTCGGTTGGCTGGCCGCCCAAAAATGGCGGGCCGTGCATCCCGGCAGCGCCACCATCACCCTCGAAACCGCGCATCCCGCCAAGTTTCTCGATGTGATGGAAGCCGAACTCGGCCCTAACTGCCTCGAAATTCCTGAGCGCCTCGGTATCCTCGCGCAGCGGGAAAAAGTCGCCACCGTATTACCCGCCGACAAAGCCGTGTTCCGCGATTGGCTTTGCAAATAAGGGGGAGGGAGGTCTCGTCCCTTCGCATGGACGGGACGTCCATGCCCCCTACGCCGCCTCCGCGATGATCATCACCTCCCCAAACGGCAGATCCGCTAACAAACCAAACGCGTTGTTCCGCGTGAGTCTCGCCCGCGTGGCGGCGGGACTGGCCATGCCGCAGAGAAAGCGCGCGAGCTGACGCGGGGTGTTAAGCGCGGCGTGCTTTTCATCGACCAGTTTTCTAACGGCAGCGATGTCGTCATCGGTGACGCGGCGGGATTTGGGCGGCTTGATCGTCTTAGCCGGAACGCCGCGGCAGCGGTCGCAGTGACCGCAGGGTTTTTCTAACGTTTCACCGAAGTGTTTGGTGAGGTAGCCGGTGAGACAACCGCGGTGGGCAGAGAGTCCTAACACCTGGCGGAGGCGAGCGAGGTCGGCTTGTTCGCGGGCTTGGAATTTCTCGACGAGCGAGGCAGTTAGAAGTTTAAGATCGCCGGGATCTTTCTTGAGCTTGTAGCCGTGGCGGACGCCCCAGACGCTCAGGATGATGTCGCCGGCGGCTTGTAGGCCGTTGAGGGCGGTGACGATTTTCTCGCGCGGGCAATTGAATTTCTCGGCGAGCAGAGTCGGATAGAAATAGAGCCACCAGCGTTTCATTTCTCCAGAGTCGAGGATCTGTTGGATGAATTTGCGCTCGGCGGGGGGGCGGCCTGCTAGGATTTTCTCCGGCTTATTGAGCAGCTTGGCACGGTAAGTAGCGTAGAAAATGCCGGTGGCTTCGATGATCCCGCCGATCTCCAGATAAGTCATCACGGTGGCGACCACGCCGGGGCGGATGTCGCAGATGGTGGAGAGTTCGTAGGGCGAGACGTCGAACACAGGACCAAGCCGGAGCACGCGGTTGATTAGATTTTCCAAAGCCTGCGGCGTGGGGGTGTCGGAGTAGATGAAATTCTCAAGGACGGTGAGATCGTCGCCGCAGGCTAACATTTCGCAGATCGCGGGCAGGCCATCGCGCCCGGCGCGGCCGATTTCCTGGGTGTGGTTCTCGAGGCTTTTCGGCAGGTTGTAGTGGAAGACGACGCGAATGTTAGACTTATCGATGCCCATGCCGAAGGCGATGGTGGCGACGATGATGCGGGTGTCTCCCGCCATGAAGGAGCTCTGGGCATCGGCGCGGAATTCGGCGGGCAGACCGGCATGATAGGCGCGAGCGGAGAGGCCGCTCTTGGCGAGGAAAGTGGCGACTTCTTCCGCAGTTTCCTGACGGGTGACGTAAACGACGGCAGCACCCTCGACGGCAGTGAGTTTTTCTAGCAGTAAATTTTTCCGCACGGCGGCTACGCAAGGAGTCACACGCAGATCGAGGTTCCCGCGATGGAAACTGAGCTGGATGTGGTCGGCAGTGGCGATGCGAAATGCTTTGCGGATATCGCGCGCGACCTTGGGGGTAGCGGTGGCGGTTAGACAAAGCACGCGCGGGATTTTCAGACGGCGGCAGATGCTCGCGAGCTTGAGGTAGTCCGGGCGGAAATTGTGGCCCCACTCGGAGATGCAGTGCGCTTCGTCGATGGCGATAAGCTGGATGGGCAGGCGTTTGAGGCGCAGGCGGAAGGCTTCATTGGCGAAGCGCTCGGGGGCGACGTAGAGGAGTTTGAGCGAGCGAGCTTCGAGGCGGGCGAACACATCGCGGAGTTGCTCGGCATCAAGCGTGGAGTCGAGGCGGGCGGCGGAAAT
>JAYVEJ010000568.1:0-3714 GCA_043748885.1 Luteolibacter sp.
ATCACTCTGTGGGCAGTTTTCTGCGGAGTGTCATCGGTGACGAAAGCGCGGTAGGCCCGGGCGATTTTCCTCCAGGATGCTGATCCGTTTTCCGGGCCGTAGAGTTTTTCGATCATGGCGCGGGCGCGTTTATCCCGCGACACGACCCGACCAAAGGTGCTGGATTTGTCGTCATCTGCGCACTGAGTCTCTCCGTCGCGAACTGCGGCATGGTCGAGCCAGACAGATAGAATTCGGCTGGCATGGCCGGTTTGTAAGTAGGCACTGCTGAAGCGGCTGTTCCAGAGAGAACCGTTGGTGCCGTATCCTCGGTGATAGAGCTTGGTAACCAGGAGTTTGAGCTGCTTGAGGAATGAGGAAACATCGCCGAAGCGGGCGGAAAGACGCGCCCAAACCGCAGAGTCGTTAGTTTCAGGTTCTTTGCGGTTGAGCTCAAACGGGGCTGGAGCCGTGATTTTTTCGAGACGAACCAGCATTTCCTCGCGGCTCAGGTGGATCGCTCTGGGCGAATCCACGATGAGGTCGAACGAGGTCGGGTGGACGGAAAACGCCACAATGCGGATCCCCGAAAATGCTGCACAGGCCAAGGCGATCTCGATCATTTTCTCTCGCTCAGCCGTAGTGAATGCTTCCCAAGGGCCGTTGAAATCGGTTAGGGAGGGTGTCTAGCAGCTCTTCGAACTGGCACAGCCGGAGCAGTGATTCATGATAGCAGGACGCGGCAAGTGGACGTAGATGCTGACCTATGGTTGAGCGGATGAGCGGGATGTTTCGCGGGTGGCTGATCACGGCGGCGTGGCTGGTGGCGATGGCGGGGATTTCCGACGGCCACTCGATGAAGCAGGTGCGGGCGGAAATCACGGCGGGAAACGGCGGTTGGGAGGCTTCGGTGTGGCTGGAGGCGTGGGCGCTTTATCCGGAAGATGGGCCGAAAGTACCGCCGGGAACGCCCGGTGATCCGGGGACGGCGGGGAATGCCTGGGTGGACAAGCTGGATGCTGCCGACCACGGCGTGATGCGGAAAGTGGCGGCGGAGTTTTTGACAGAAACCTTCGTGCTGAGCTTGGACGGCAAGCGGCTGGTGGCGGAGTTTAGCTATCCTGAATACACGGTGGAGCGACCGAGGTTGAGAGAGAATGATGCGGGAAATTCGTTGGTTAGAATCGACCTGCGAGGAAAGTTTTCAGCGGGGACGACCGGGCCCTTAGAGCTGGCGTGGGCGGATGATGAGGACGAGCCGTTGGCGTTAGAAGTGAAGGTGCCGGAGCTGAAATTGCTGAGGCTTGCGCCGAGGGCCAAGCCGGTGGAGCTGATGCGGATCGTCGCGGGTGGGGCGGTGGCGGCGGGCAGCGAGTCATCGTTGTTTACTTGGATCGTTGCGGGATTCCGGCACATTTTGCCGTTAGGGCTGGATCACATTTGCTTCATTCTCGGGTTGTTTTTCCTCCAGCCGAAATGGAAGCCGCTGCTCTGGCAAACCAGCGCGTTTACGCTGGCGCACTCGATCACGCTCGCGCTGGTGGTGCTGGGTGTTTTCACCGCCCCAGCAAAGGTGGTGGAGCCGATGATCGCTTTGAGCATCGCCTATGTGGGGATTGAAAACTTGTGGGTGAAGGAGCTGAAGCCGTGGCGGGTGGCATTGGTTTTCGCGCTGGGGCTGCTGCACGGGATGGGCTTTGCCTCGGTGATGAAGGAGCTGGAACTGCCGAAGGGGCAAGTCATCGAGCCGCTGATCGGTTTCAACCTAGGCGTGGAGTTGGGGCAAATGACAGTGCTGGCGACGGCGTTTGCGGTGACAGTTTGGTTTTTGAAGAAGCCGGCATTCGGGATGGTTAGGAAGGTGGCCTCGGGGTTGATCGGGGCCGTGGGACTTTACTGGACCTACGAACGGATTTGGGGATGAAGCGGCCTTTTCATGGCCCATAAAAAGCCCCGCGCGGAGGAAATCCGGGCGGGGCGTAGCATTTGACGCGGCGATCAACCAGCGATCACTTGCTGATGGAAGGCGTGCCAGTCGTCGAGGTTGTTGAGCATGACGGCGTCGCGGATTTTTCCTTCGTCGGCGATTCCGTTGGCTTCGAGGATGGCGGTGCGGACGTCGTCGGTGTGATTGTAGCCGGTGATGTCGGCGTTGATTTTCGCGACGGCGGCGGCATCCAGCGCGCCACCGGACTGAGCGAGAACCCACGCTTCGAATTCGGAATAGGTCGGTTTGCTGTCAGCGATGAAGCTTTCAAACGCAGCCTTGTCGAGACCGAGGGCGGCGAGAACCATTCCGTCGTAGCCGTGGCCGCAGGATGGATAATCCGGGTGGAGCTTGCCCGCCGCGCCGAGCGAGGCCTTGAGCCAGAGGCGTGGCAGGTGAAGAACGCCGAGGGGGCCGGTGGTGCCGGAGCTGATCATGGGGATGATGTTAGACATGGTTTATTGGGGTAAATGACGATGCGAGGCAGTGACGCCAGCCCGAATCCATCAGGTAATCCCGATGGATTGCAATCCTTGGTTGGCGGAAAGTTGACCGATTGGGAAAATTTTCTCGTTTCATCCGCCCGCGTTCGGGTTCAAATCCATGGCATCGCACCGTCCGTGTGAAAAACTAACGATACTCAGCACCATGTGGAAAGGCCGCTTCTCTCAAGATACTTCGTCACTCGTCCAGCAATTCGGCGAATCCATTTCGTATGACTGGCGGCTCTATCCGCACGACATCGCAGGGTCCATCGCCCACGCCCGCGCCCAATTGAAGGCCGGGCTGCTCACCGCAGAAGAGTTTTCCCAAATCGAAACTGGCCTGATGGAAATCCGCGCCGACATCGAAGCCGGGAAATTCGAGTTCAAGACCTCGCTCGAGGACATCCACATGAACATCGAGGCGGAACTCACCAAGCGCATCGGCGCGGCGGGCGCGAAACTCCACACTGCCCGTTCCCGCAACGACCAAGTCGCCACCGACACCCGCCTCTATGCCCGTACCGAGATCGACGGCCTGCTCGCTGCCATCACCGGCCTCCAAAAAGCCCTGCTCGACCGTGCGGAAAAATACGCCGCCACCGTCATCCCCGGCTACACCCACCTCCAGCGTGGCCAACCGGTCACCGCCGGCCACCATTTCCTCGCCTACGTCGAAATGCTCGAACGCGACAAATCCCGCCTCACCGACGCCCGCAAGCGTCTCAACATTTCCCCCCTCGGCTCCGGGGCGCTCGCCGGCTCCACCATCAACCTCGACCGCCATGCCATCGCCGCCGAACTCGGCTTCGACGGCGTCACTCACAACTCGATGGACGCCATCGCCGACCGCGACTACATCGCTGAGGTTCTGTTCGTCATTTCGCTCTGCGGTGTCCACCTCTCGCGCCTCAGCGAGGATCTCATCCTGTGGTGTACCGCCGAGTTCGCCTTCGCCGCTCTATCCGACGCTCACACCACCGGCTCTTCGCTGATGCCGCAGAAAAAAAACCCGGACGTCTGCGAACTCACCCGCGGCAAGACCGGCCGGCTCGTTGGAAATTTGATGAATTTGTTGGTCGCTGTTAAAGGCCTGCCGCTCACCTACAACCGCGACCTCCAGGAAGACAAGCCGCCGCTGTTCGACTCCGTGGACACCCTCAACCTGATCCTCGCCGTCAACACCGAGATGATTTCCGCCATGGAACTCCGCGAGGAAAACTGCAAGGCCGCCGCCTCCGATCCGATGCTCCTCGCCACCGACCT
>JAYVEJ010000569.1:0-9609 GCA_043748885.1 Luteolibacter sp.
TCACTGCAACACTCGGTAGTTTCTACTGGCTAGGTTTTGAAACAACAGGTCTTTCACCTGATAAGAAGCGCCTTGCTTAGCTCGGCGCACAACGTTAAAGGTGTGGCACGGCGGAAAGTGGACTCACAGAGCGAAGCGAAAGAAGGACGTTGTCCGCCGTTGCCACCGCCGACTTGTGTGTGCCCAGCGTGGGTACCTTGTAAAGGGGGTTCAAGTCCCTTGTAGAAATACCAGAACATGAAAATGAAGAAACTACCATCTGAAGCCAACTCGGGAGCGGGCGACCGCCTCGGGGAAGGAAGGCTAGGAGAATGACATGGCCGCGCCAGCGGCTCGACCCGATGCGAAGCCTGACTTCATGGACGGAGCGCAGCAGAGTCAAAACCGCGAGCTGATGGACAAGAATCGTATAGAAGGCCGACACGGCGCGATGAGTTGGCACAACACAACGAAATCGTCTGGTATGCCCGTGGAGGTAAATGCGACGGCAGTGCGGTGGAGCAACGTGCAATTATCTGGGGAGATCTCATCGTCGTTAGATGATGAGAAGTCAGCAGAGGTAATATTAGTCGGGAAAATGAGCCGGGGGTGCGATGCCCGTTTAAACAACGATACCGGAGGCCTCAACCGATGAAGGACCGAACCAATGAGGAGGGGATCGACCCTGCCACGGACAAGCCAACCGACGACGCCAGACGGCGAGGCGAGCTTGAGAGCCGGGGCGGAGAGAAGCATGGAGACCCTTAACTGTTAGGAACGCCGACGGTGCTGGACCCGAGTGATTCAGCAAGCCATTGCACAAGTGCTGGGACCGCTTTTCGAAGTGGATTTCAGCGAAAACAGTTATGGATACCGTTCCGGCCGCTCAGCCCTTCAAGCCGTGATCGTGATGGAGAAAGGCTGGAAAGAAGGCCGCCGCCACGCCGTGGAATGCGACCTGAAATCGTTCTTCGACACAGTCAACCACGATCGCCTGATGCAAGCGCTGCTAGATAAAGTCCGCTGTCGCAAGACGCTAGGTCTGATTCGGCGCTATCTAACGGCAGGAGTGGAGCTGCCCGATGGCACCCGCGAGGCCACGCCTCAAGGAGTGCCGCAGGGTGGTCCGCTCTCTCCCCTGTTATGCGCTAGAGGTACCAGTCCTTTAACAAAAATCTTTGTGCCATTTTTTCCCGACCGCGATAGTCCTTTTCCATGAACAGCCCTTTCCCGATAGGAGGAGATCCCGCTGGTTAGCTGGATGGCGGAATTGCGAAAGGAAACCGGTGTTTTACCATGTGATTTCGCGGGTCACTCACCCGCCGGCGAACACTGGCTTGAAGCCGGCTTCCGTTAGGATGCGTTTCATCTCCTCCCGTTTGTCGCCTTGGATTTCGATGCAGCCATCCTTCACCGTGCCGCCGACGCCGCAGAGTTTCTGCATTTTCTTGGCGAGTTCCTGTTTCTCCGCCAGTCCGATACCGATGAAATTTCGCGCCACGGTGACTCCCTTGCCGCCGCGATGGGCGGTCTGTCGGACGATGTCCACCCGCCCGCGACTGGTGTTTTTCTGGCCGCGTTGGGTGGTCTTCGCTGGGATGTCCGGTCGCTCGGGCAAATCGCCGAGACCGGCCAGCGCCGCGAATGGATCTTGCGGCGGAATTTCTCCGCCGCGGCTGGGTTGGCTGCCTTTGTTTCCGCTCATCCGGGCCATTGAATCACGGATGACGCGAAGTTCACGGATTTTCGGGCCAATCATTTCTCATTATTTCAATTGCTTTCAACTCGTGCCGCACGGTATGAGGCCGCGAATTCCGCAACGAAGAAAGACTTTATCTATGGCCGTCACACCAAGCAAAGATTACAAGCGCCGGGAGCGCGAGCAGAGGAAATTGGACAAACGCATGGCTCGCGATGCCGCGAAAGACCAAGAGTTTGCCACCGCACAGGCCACCGCGCAGGCCGCCGCCGATGAGGCTTTCAATACCAGTGAGGCAGGGATTCAGGCCAAGCTAGAGGCTGAGTTTGAAGCCGAACTCGAGGCCGAACGCGACGCCCAGATGGTCGCTTGATCGCCAGATTTTCTTAGGAAAACTGCCAATAGAATGTGATCGCGGAAATGCCAAAGCCGATGGCGAGCACGATGCGCCGGACCCAGATTTGGGGGATTTTCTGCGAGTAGTGGGACCCGAAATAATATCCGGCAACCGCGCCGAGCGTCATGATTCCGACTTTCGGCCAATCGACTAGGCCACGGCAAACGAACATGATGGCGGCGACGACGTTAATCAGCGAGCCGAGGATATTTTTCAGCGCGTTCATCTGATGGATGTCGGTGAGGCCGATGAATCCAAGCGTGGCAAGCATCAGGATGCCGATCCCCGCGCCGAAAAACCCGCCGTAAATGGCGACGAGAAACTGAAACAATTGAGCGGGCCAAATGCGCGGCGTTGCAGCGGCTGGGCGGCGGATCAGCCGTGCGACGAGGCCCTGGGCGAGAAACAACAGCGTGGCGAACAGGATCAGAAATGGGACTAAGCGGCTGAAAATTTCGTTGCCAGTGATGGTGAGCAGCCAGCTCCCGATCAACCCGCCAAGCAAGCTCACCGGGACGAAGCGCCAGAGCCATTCGCGGATCGAAGGCAGGTGCTGGCGGAAGCCATAGACCGAGCCGCTGGTGCCGAAAACGAGAGCGACGGTGCTTGTGGCATTCGCGATCACCGGCGGCGTGCCGAAGGCTAGCAGAGTGGGGAAAGTGAGGATCGTGCCGCCTCCCGCTACCGCGTTGATCGCTCCGGCGGCGGTGGCGGCACCAAGTAGGGAAAAAATTTCAGTGGCCGTCATCGCTGCGGGCGAAGCCTAAACGGCTTGCTGGGGCTGACAACTGTCGAATTTCCGCTGGTCGGGCGCGGAAAAACTCCGGTTGCATCTCATGAAACAAGGCTCTTAGTTCGCAGCTCCGACACAATTACTAACATCTCCATGACTGCACAAAAAATTCTGATGGTTCTCACTTCGCACGACCAGCTCGGCGACACGGGGAAAAAGACCGGCTTCTGGCTTGAGGAATTCGCCGCGCCTTACTACGTCCTGAAAGATGCAGGTGCCGAAATTACCCTGGCCTCGCCCAAAGGCGGGCAGCCACCGCTCGATCCCAAGAGCGACGCCGCCGACGCACAGACCGATGCTACGCGGCGCTTCAAGACAGATCCGGTGGCCCAGAAAGCTTTAGCTTCTACCGCCATTCTGGGTGAGGTGGACTCGGATGAATTCGACGCCGTGTTCTTTCCGGGTGGCCACGGACCGCTGTGGGATCTAGCGGAAAGCGACGACAGCAAGCGGCTGATCGAAGCCTTTGCGGCGAGCGAGCGCCCCATCGGCGCGGTTTGTCATGCGCCGGCGATTTTCAAAAACACCTTGGGCACTGACGGCAAACCGTTGGTCTCTGGACGCCGCGTGACCGGTTTCGCCAACACCGAGGAAGAAGCTGTGGGACTCACCGAGATCGTGCCATTTCTGGTAGAAGACATGCTCAAGGCCAACGGCGGACTCTATGAGAAAGGCGGCGACTGGAGTTCCTTCGTGCTCGTGGACGGTAAACTCGTGACCGGCCAGAACCCAGCCTCATCGGAAGAAGCCGCCAAGGAATTGCTGAAGTTGCTCTAGCAGACGCGACTCGGATATCAGGTCATTTTCCCGGAAACATCACCATTTCCGTCTGACCCGAGGTGAGCGCCTTGACACAGCGGCTCCCGCGATCGGTGTAACTCATCAGGCAACCATCGCGGGTGAAGCGCAGTTCGCGCTCGGTGCCGGGGACGAAGTAGATTCCTTTGTAGTGCGGGTAATCTGAGTAGTCGAAAGCTCCGGCTCTGACTTTCCAAGTGAGCCGCGAGATCTCGCCGGGGTTTTCGACGAAGATGGCGGCGGCCGACGCCCACGGCTCACGCCGGGCGATTTCCACTTGCGATTGTTTTAAAATTTCACGTTGCGTAACGGAACGACTGCCAAAGCTGGAACAGCCTGCGAGAACGACGGGGAGAATAAAGAGGAGAGTGCGCATGGTGGCGGATTTTTTTGAGATCGGATGCAGCGGCCAAACGCCCAAGGCATTCCCCGCAACGCCAACACCTAGCGCGGAATCGTGCAATCAGCAAAAGGAAATTGGACCTCCTCCTGATGCGATTCGCGCCAGCCCAAGACACCCAATTCCCAAATCCGTTGAGCAATGGCCGGATTTAGGGACACTTGGCCGATAATGAGCCATCAATATTGCTTCACTTTCCTAAACTTTCAGCCATTGTCCCGCCAAGAGTCCCGGAAATTGCTCGAAACCAGTCCATGCAACAATTCAAATCCAGAACGGCCACCGGAGTGAAAACCGCCGCGATTGTGAGGTTGGAGGAAGAAGCTAGGGAAGTGATCGCTGAGGCGCAGGCCGCCGCTGAGGCGAAGGCAATGGCGAGGGCGAAGGCAAAAGCAGAGGATAGAATCCATGACGCCGAGGCGATGGAGCGGACCAAGGCGAGGGGCGAAGCCAGAGCCAAGGCCAGAGCGGAGGAAGAAGCCCGCATCGAAGCCGCCGGTGCAGATCAGTGGTTTTACATCCAGAATGGCGACCAACTCGGGCCGGTGAGTTTGGCCGAGATGAAGGAAAAAATCTCGGACATCACCATCGAGCCTCCTCTGAATTTGGTTTGGACCGAGGGGATGGACGGCTGGAAGCCCGTTTACGAGGTGCGGAAATTGTGTGAACCCGTTCCTCCAAGCGATGGCACTAAAATCGAATTTTCCAACCTCACAGTCGAGCCGGAAACGGAACTGGAAGTCAGGCCTAAGGAAATCTCAGAGGCAAGAGCTGCGGAAGACGCGATGTTCGCCGCTGCCGCGAAATCCGAAGAAAACTTGAGAGCCGCAGACGCCAGGGATGCCAGACTCGCCGCAGCGGAAAGAGCCGGAGTCTTGGCCGCAAGAGAATCCAAGCTGCAAGCCGGTGCCAAAACCACCGAAGGCGCGAAACTCTGGACGCCCGCCGACGCCAAAGCCGAGGAGGCAGCCAGGGACGCCATGACTCGGGCGAAAGCTGAGGAAGAAGCGATTGCCAAAGCCAAGTCGGAAGCAAGACTCAAAGCGGCCGAAGAAGCGAGGGACGCCGCCGAAGCCAACGCCGCCCAACAGGCCAAATTGCGGGTCGCCGCCGAGGCCAAGGCCGAAATGGAATCCAAGCTCCGGGCCACCGCCGAGGCCAAAGCGGACGAGGAAGCAAAGATCGCCGCCGCCGCCAGAGCGCGGGCGAAAGCGGAGGAAGAAGCGAGAACCTACGCCGAGGCGGAAGCCAAATTAAAAACAGCCGCCGAGTTTCAAGCCGCAGAAGTGGTCAGCGCTGCTGCGGAAGCCAGTGCCGTACTGGAAATTAAACTGCGGGAAGCAGCCGAGGCCAACGCCGCGAGAGAAGCCAACCTGCGTGCCACCGCCGAGGCGAAAGCCGCCGCCGAAGCTCTAACTGCCGCGGTGGCTGTGGCGAAAGCCAAAGCCGAGGAACAAGCGCGCACCGACGCCGAGTCCAAGGCAAAACTCAAAGCTGCCGAAGAAGCGCTAGCCAATGCCGAGGCCAAAGCTGCCGAACAATCCCAACTCCGGGCCGCCGCCGAAGCGACCGCCGCCCACGAGGCGAAACTCCGTGCCGCCGCCGAGGCCAAAGCCGCCGAGGAAGCAAGAATAGCCGCTGCAGCAAGAGATCACGCGAAAGCTGACGAAGTAGCGCGAGCCAGCGCCGAAGCAGAAGCGACCCACAAAGCTGCCGAGATAGCCGCCGCCGCAGAACTGGCCAGAGCCGCCGCCGAGGCGAAAGCAGCCCAAGAAGTCAGACTCCGCGAAGCCGCTGAAACCCAAGCCACCGAGGAAGCGAAACTCCGTGCCGCCGCCGAGGTCACCGCTGCAGAAGAAGCCCGGACTGCCGCCGCCGCCGTCGCACAAGCGAAAGAGGAGGAACAAGCGAGAGCCGCCGCCGCAACCCAAGCCAGACTCGAAGCTGCCGAAATGGCCAGAGCATCTGCCGAGGCAAATGCGGCGGAACAAGCCCAACTGCGAGTCGCTGCGGAAGCCTACGCCGCCCACCAAGCCAAACTCTGGGCGGCCGCAAATGCCAGTGCCGCCGAGGAAGCAAGAACCGCCGCCGCCGCCAGAGAACTCGCGAAAGCTGAGGAAGAAGCGAGGGCCAAAGCAAAACTCGAAACTTCTGAAAAGGCCCGCGAAACTGCCGAGGCCCACGCCGCAGAACAAGCCCAACTCCGAGCCGCCGCTGAGGCCAATGCCATAGTCCAAGCCAAGCTCCGAGAAGCGGCAGAGGCCCACGCCGTCGCGGGAGCCAGAACCTCTGGCCGGAATGAGCTAAACGCCATCGCCGAGGCCAAGCTCAAAGCCGCCGAAGAAGCACGCGCAACCGCCGAGGCCCACGCCACCCAACAAGCGCAACTCCGCGCCGCCGCTGAGGCCAATGCCATCGAAGAATCCAAACTCCGAGCCGCCGCCGAAGCCAAAGCTGCCGAGGAAGCCAGAACCGCCGCCGCAGTGAAAGCGCGGGCGAAAGCTGAGGAAGAAGCCCGCGTCGAAGCCGAGGCCGCCGCGAAATTCAAAGCCGCCGCCGCTGCGGAAACCGCCCGCATTGCCGCCGCAGTCCAAGCCGCCGCAAAAGCCCAGGAAGAAGCAAATGCCAAGGCCGCAGCCGAGGCGAAACTCAAAGTCGCCGAAGCCAAAGCCGCCGAAGAAGCCAAACTCCGCGCGGCAGCCGAGGCGATTGCTGCCCAAGAAACGAAACTCCGGGCAGCCAGCGAAATCAAAGCTGCCGATGAGACAAGGATCGCCGCCGCCGCAAGGGCAAACGCCGAGAAGGAAGCTAAACTCCGGACCGCCGCCGATGCCAAGGCCGCGAATGAGTCCAAACTCCGCGCCGCCGCCGAGGCCAAGTCGAAGGCCGAACAAAAGCGCAAGACCGCCAAAGATTCCGTCTGGTTTTACACCTGCGCCGGTGATCGTCTCGGCCCAGTGAGCTTCGAGGAATTGCGGACGATGGTCACCAATTCATCCTTAGATCCACGCTTGGACATGGTTTGGAGAAAGAGCATGGACGCGTGGAAGCCGGCCGGGCAAATCGACGGATTGTTCGAACGGACCAACGTGCCGGTCGTCCCCAGAGAACCGCTCGCCGTCCCGGCGGAACCGATCCGTTCTGCGCCGAAGCAAAGTCCCCGGACATCGGTGACTCAAATTGTGGCCGAGCCGGGCGGGCGGCGGCGGAGCCTAATCCTTGCCACTTTGGTTTTCCCCTTCGTCTGGCATTTTGCGCTAAAACTGGGCAGCCCACTTCTGATCAATCAGTTTGGCCAAGTTCTCATGGGCCAAATTCTGCCCGTCGCCGCGTTCCTGCCGCTGCTGGTGATTGTCCATCTCGGGTTAAAACGCTTGCGCAACCTCGGCATGAGCCGCTTCTGGTTTCTAGCGATTTTCGCGCCGGTCCTCAATCTCTGGCTCGGCTACCGCTGCTTCGCCTGCCCGGCTGGATATGCCCGGCACAAGAAATTGGATCCCCCGGGAATCGTCCTAACGATCCTTTATTGGCCCGTCGTCCTGTTCGTCGTGACGTATCTGGCTCTGCTCAGCGGCGCGATCCACAGCCCCGTGCTGTTCCAGAAACTACGCAGTCTGATCGACATCGCCCGGCCCTGAGCGGGTTCCCGGCGGGACTGGCTCATCCCACCCTTCGCCGGAATCGCCGTCGATGAAGGCGCGTAAAATCGGATCCTGCGTAGCTTGGAGTTCGGCGGGGGTACCGGTCCAATGGATGCGGCCTTTTTCCAAAAACACGATGCGATCCGCGATCCGGAAAACGCTGCGCAGCTCGTGAGTGATGACGATGTTAGTGACGCCTTGGTGGCGCTGAAGATCTTTGATTAGATGGTCGATGGCGTCGGCGTTGATGGGATCGAGGCCGGTGTGCGGCTCGTCGAAAAGCACGCAGCCAGGTTTGTGGACGATGGCGCGGGCGAGCGCCGCACGCTTGCGCATCCCACCGGATAGATCGGGCGGCAGCTTGTCCTCTTCGCCGGATAAATGGACGATTTCCAATGCCTCGGCCACCCGCGCGGCGATTTTTGCTTCGTCGCTCCAGCCGCTTTCGCGGAGTGGGAAGGCGACATTTCCGGCGACGGTGAGCGAATCGAAAAGTGCGCCGCCTTGGAACAAGACGCCCATTTGCTTGCGGATCGGCCCGAGTTCCCGCTCGCGCAGACCGGTGATCTCTACGCCATCCACCGTGAGCGAGCCGCCGGTGGGTTGAAGCAATCCGGGCAGGTGCTTGATGAGCACTGACTTGCCGCAGCCGGAACCGCCAAGGATCACCAGCGTTTCGCCGCGGAACACATCCAAGTCCACCCCGCGGAGGACTTGGTTGTCGCCGAACCCCTGCGTCAGGCCGCGAATACGGATAAAGGGTGCTGCGGGATCCGGCATGGCGGGATCAAACGCACAAGAACAGCTTGGAATCAAGGTGCTTGGTCGGGCCGGGTACAACAAATCCAGACTCGCCAGAATTTTCACCACCCACCACCCTCACCGCCATGTCTTTCACCTCGCTCGGCCTCGCTCCTTCATTATTGAAAGCTCTGAATGCGGCGGGCTACACCGAACCGACTCCTATTCAGAGTGAGGCCATCCCCGCAGTGATCGGCAAGCGCGATGTGCTAGGAGTCGCTAAGACCGGCTCGGGGAAAACCGTGAGTTATGTATTACCTATCTTGCACAACCTGCAAACTGCCGCCGCTTCCCGCTACCGGGAACCCAGCGTGCTCGTGCTCGTGCCCACCCGCGAGTTGGCGGATCAAGTTCACGGAGTTTTCCAAACATTCCTCCCCGCACTCACTCAACCTATCACTTGTTTGGCAGTGTCAGGAGGCGTTTCGATCAGCCCGCAAATGCAGGTGATCGGCAAGGCCGACATCGTGGTGGCCACGCCGGGACGGCTGTTGGAACTGATCGAGAAAAACGCCCTGCGGCTATCATCTATCGCCACGCTCGTACTCGATGAAGCCGATAAAATGCTCAACCTCGGGTTCAAGGAAGAGGTGGATCGGATTCTCGCCTTGCTCCCGCCAGTGCGGCAGAACTTGTTATTCTCAGCCACCTCCGGTCACGAGCTCATGCGGCTAAATGATCCTCAGGTAATAAAAATAGCCACAGAGCCGGACGACATCGAGTTAATCCATCAGTTAGCGTATCTCGTCTCCGCGGAGAAGAAAGGCCCACTGCTGCGCTATCTCATTCAGCATGGAAATTTACAACAAGTCTTGGTCTTCGCGTCGTCCACCCTCAAGGCTGATAGCATTGTAAAGAAACTTCTTAAAAACAAGATTCACGCCGCCGCTGTGCATTCCAAACTCAGTCAGCAAACCAGGCGCGATACCTTACATCAATTCAAAGCCGGCGGGCTGCGGGTGCTCGTCGCCACCGACCTGTTAGCGCGGGGGATTGATATCGAATTTCTGCCCTGTGTGATTAACTACGAACTCCCACGCTCGCCCAAAGACTACATCCACCGCATCGGCCGCACCGGTCGCGCAGAAAATCCCGGCGCAG
>JAYVEJ010000570.1:0-3706 GCA_043748885.1 Luteolibacter sp.
ATGCTGCAAATATTGTCGGATGCGGCAATCCTGGGAAGCGTTTTATGCCTATCATGTCGAACACATCGTCGCCAAACAACATCGTGGCACCGATGAAACTGGCAATCTCGCGCTCGCCTGCCACCCTTGCAATTTTTTCAATGGACCCAACCTGATCAGCCGCGATCGGGATGGCGATGCCTTGGTGACCCTGTTTCATCCGAGGATCAATCAATGGACCGATCATTTCAGAATCGAGGCCGACAGACTCATCGGCCTCACGGACATCGGGCGCACCACCGTATTCCTGTTGGACCTGAACGCTGACCAGCGCGTCGATCTGAGATTGATCAACCCCGATAAGGCGGAGGAATCGCCATGAAACCTGCCTCTGCATCAATGCTCGATTGCCGGAACCTATCCTATCGATGACACGCAAAAAGCCCGCCTACCGAAAAACCGCCGCCAAAAAGAGTATTGGCAAAGCGGTCTGGAAAGCTACGCTCGCGACAAATGAACACCGCCGAGAATTCTCCCGATACCGCCAGATTCCGGCGTTCTGCGGAGCATTCTTCCTTGCCGCGTTTCAGTTTTCAGCATTTCAGCTCTAACTAGACTCCCCTTTTCCCCCCGCATCGCGATGTCCCTGACCCATCCACCCATGCCGCCGCTGCCGGCCAGTGCCGCTGCTAGACTCGCGGCGCTGGGCCTCAGCATGGAGGAACTCGCCAACACCTTCATCGGCTACCCCTGCGCGCAGGATTTCAACTACCCGGAGATCGTGCCGTTTCTCGGCTATGCCATCAACAACGTCGGCGATCCGTTCGGCGAGTCGATCTATCGCGAAAACACCTTCGCGCTCGAGCGGGAGGTGGTCGGGTTTTTCCAAAAACACCTCCGCGTCTCCGCCAACGACACTTGGGGCTACATGACTTCCGGCGGCACCGAGGGCAATCTCTACGGCCTCTATCTGGCCCGCGAAACCCTGCCCACCGGCATCATCTACTATTCCGAGCACACCCACTACTCCGCCGCCAAACTGGTCCGCGTGCTCGGCACCCGCAGCATCATGATCCGCGGCTTGGACAATGGCGAGATCGACTACGAGGACCTCCGCGAAACCATCCGCATCCACCGCGACGCTCCGCCGATCATCCTTGCTAACATCGGCACCACCATGCACGGCGCGGTGGACAATCTCACCACCATCAAAACCATCCTCAAGGAACTCGCCGTCGCCCGCTTTTACCTCCACGCGGATGCCGCGCTGTCCGGCATGTTGCTGCCGTGGGTGGCCGACCCGCAGCCGTTCGGCTTCGATGCCGGGATCGACTCCATCTCTGTTTCCGGGCACAAGTTCATCGGCTCGCCGATGCCTTGCGGCGTGGTACTGGCGCGGCAACGCCATGTGGACCGCGTGGCCCGCAGCGTGGAATACGTCGGCTGCATGGACACCACCATCGCCGGCAGCCGCAACGCCGTCACGCCCATCGTGATGTGGAGCGCCATCCAACGCTGGGGCGAGGACGGTTTCCGGGCGCGGATGGATCATTGCCTGGCCATGGCGGACTACACCATCGCGGCGTTTGCCAACCACGGCATCAGCGCCTGGCGCCACCCTAACTCCATCACGGTGGTGTTCCCCCGCCCGCCCGCAGCAGTCATCCGCGATTGGCAGATCGCACCTAGCGGCGACATCGCCCACATCATCACCATGCCTCACGTCACTTGCGGAATGATCGACAAGGTCGTCCACGAAACAGCCACCCACTCCAACCTAACCCCATGAAACAAATCACCGTCATCACCCCACCCAATCAGCCCGGCACGCTGGCGGACTTGGCCGATGCGTTGGCCAAACAACAAATCAACATCCTCGACATGGAGGTCTTGGACGACCACACCCACGCCGTGATCATCCTCCACGCCGAACCCCACGATCTCGCGCTGCGAGTGCTTTCGGAGGCCGGCTTTCATGCGGTGAGCGACGACTTGTTGGTCATCCGCATCGAGGACCAGCCCGGCGGCGTGGCACGCATCGCGGCGCGCTTCCGCGAGCCGGCGCTCAACATCCGCTCCATGCGCATCGCCCGCCGCGACAACGGCTGGGCCACCGTGATCCTGTCCACGGATGACAATGAACGGGCGCGGGAATTGTTGGGCGATTGCCTGGCGGGCTGAACCACCCCGACTGTTGGCGAAAGGGCCAATCTTCAACCACCGATTTCTCAGATTGGGCTTTGAAATTTTCAGTAGCCATGTTCATCGAAACGGTCCCGGTAATCGAGCATAAGGCCGTCTTTAACTGGCCGATTTTCGAGTAGCCTTCGTGACCGAAGGCGAGGAATCCGCTGGAGCGACGACTGGCGACTCTCAGCGCGAAGCGGCGGAGAGGGAGGGTGAATAGGATTCCACGGCAGCGGTGCTGGAGGGGAAACGGGAACTCAAGGCAGAGGAAACGGCGCGGCTGACACAGTTTTGTAGGAAGCTGGTGCGGATGTTTCACCCGGATCTCCACGGCCACGATCTGGAAAAACGTTAGAGCTATGAACTCCGCACCCAGAGAGAGTGCCCCGCGGGTGGTTTTCACCGCCTTTGCTGAAAACGGACGTCTGTCCGGTTAGGCGGACTCGTTCGTGGGGCGAGCCGTCCATGCCGCGTGGGCGCGACATGGAACACGCGAGGGCGCGTGTGCTCCCCTCGGTTTCGCTCGAAGTCGGCCGAAGAATGCACTCAGGTGGAAGTCATACTCAGGAGGGCATCGGCGCTTGGTTTGTTTCATTTGCGTGAGATGGAACCCGGAAATTTTCAAGTGAGTTTCCAGTGGGATGCTTTGGAGGATTCCTTGTCGAGTGTGCTCACAAAAAAATCTGCCGCGCACTGAGGGCGCATTGTCCCTGAGAAATCCAGTGGTTCGACTATTGCTCTTCGAGTTTGAAGATGAGTCCATCTATCACTGCATCCGCCTTGAGCTTGATTCTGCGGGCGGGAGTCATCGGGTCATCCGCAGCGAGCCGGGCGGTCATGGTGGCGATGGTCTGCTGGGAGTTTTCCGCGGCCATGTCTAGCAGCGCCTGCAATGCCACGTCCACCGAGGCGACGGGCGGCGACGCTTTTCCAAGTCCGTTAGTTTGCAGGAAATGCGCCACCGAGTCCTCGCCGATCTGGATATGCCAGCGATCAGCGCTGGCCACGTAAAGGGCAAGGGCACCCTGCTTTGCCACGCCGAGACGCCGCGCTTCGGCGGATAGATAGCCAGCCAGTTTGTCGGCGGCGGCTTCGTCTGGAAGCTTGGCGAAAATGCGGACAACCAGTTTCTTGCCGGTGAACCGCGCGAAATTAACCAACTTGTAGTTGAAGTTCTTCGCGCGGTCCCATTCCGGCGGGAGCATCTTATCGGGATCGTCGAAGGGCGCATCGGGGCCGGGTTCCTTGGGGCCGATGTAGCGCGGTGCGCTGGCCACGAGCTTGTTGAATGTCTCCTCGTCCGCGCGAAACGCCTTGGCCGCAGCTCCCAGACGCAGGATTTTCACTTTCATGGTATCGCCCTGTTTGATCTGCGGCAGCACTTCTATCCCTCGCACTACCCGGCCAAAGACGTTGTGCTGATAGTTCAAACGCTGCTGGGCACTAAGGACGCTCGCAAAAACAAATGTTGCTTTCTTATTTGGAAAGGTTAAGGATCATGAGTGATTGCAGCCGAGATACTAGCCGACAAGTTTGCAGC
>JAYVEJ010000571.1:0-3705 GCA_043748885.1 Luteolibacter sp.
GCTGCCTCTCCGCCGTCGCGGGAGCCGCTCGACATCGGCGCAGTGCTGGAGGAATGCCTGCGCACCTTCCAACCGCTTTTCGAGCAGCGCGGGCTGACCGTGAAGCGGGAATTTCCTGGCGCAGCTTTGATCGCTAACGGCGACCTCACCTTGGTCCAGATTATTTTTAACAACCTCTTCGACAACGCCCTTTCCTACGCGAAATCCGGCAGTGAAATCCGCCTCCATGGTGAAGTGAGTGGCGGGAAAGTGGAGATCGGCATCGCCAACCTAACCGACGAGATGCCCGCTAACTTGGACCGTCTGTTTGAGCCGCTATTCCGCCGGAATACCTCGCGTGCAGATGCAGAGGCCCACCTCGGCATCGGGCTGACCCTGAGCCAAGAAGCCGCCACCGCGATGGGCGCGACCTTGCAAGCAAGGACCACGGCGGACGGGCGGATCGAGTTTGTGCTGAGCATGGAGTGAGGAGGCAGACTGCTATTGGCGGGCGAAGTGGGGAAGTGGACATTTCTGGCCACTTGACCGATCCCCGCTAAAGGTTAGAGCGCAGAGTTCTGTTATTTCCCCCCATCGGCCAGGCGGACAAAAATGTCCGCGCTCCTTACTGCGGCGGGGAAATTCGGGGGTCCACTTTCATCGCCACCAGCCAGAACAGCATCGCCCATGCGCCGCCGAGGGTCCAGCCGGCTAGCACGTCGGTGGGCCAATGCACTCCCAGATAAACTCGGCTGACGCCCACCAGCACGGTGATAAGCACCGAAACAGCAACGATGAAAACCCGGACGCGCTTCAGCGGCTGGGTTCTTGCGAGTAGTATTCCAATCGTTAGATATACCATCGCTGCCATCATTGAATGACCACTCGGGAAGCTGGAGTTATAGGTTAGCATTTCATGTTTCACCAACTCAGGACGCGGTCGGTCGTAACCATGTTTGAGCAAGTTCATCGCTGCCGTGCCGACGATCACGGAAACCAAACCCACCACCGCGAGGCGAGGCCTGCCGGCTAACAGCGCTACGCCGAAGGACACAAGCGTCACCACGGTTAGTAGCGTGAATCCGCCCAGCGCAGTGAGATCGCGGGCCATTTCCTCGACCCGTGGCGAGCCAACGGGGTCCGCAGGATTTCCCGGAACTCGCATGGCTAACAGGATGACTTCGTCGAAATGGCGGGTCTCGTTTTCCCTCACTTCCCCCGCGAGTTTTAGAAATCCGCCGATGCTGCCGAGGATCACCATTACCAACAACGGAATCAGCGGGGCGCGCCGCCAGCCGTCGGTTTGGCCGGTGATAAATGATAGAGTGGAGCGGAACATAGTGAGTTAGAAAGTGGTGTGGGTGGTCATACCATGGTTTCACCGAAGTGTCCGCTACTTGTTCCCGCCCCATGGACTGCGGTGCCAGCTCGCGTCCACCGTTGCGGGCGTGCGTCACCCATTCGGGTAGGTGGAATTATTGCGCATCGGTCGGTGGATCAAACAAGGGGCGGGTCACGCGGTTAGTTCCCTGATAGCCGCTCACCCAAAACGCCCGAGCAGCGGTGCCAGATTCTCTAACGTTTGCTGCGGCCATTGCGCTCGCGCGGTGAAAATTGCGGTGTCCAGTGCACGATGGGCCGGGCTGGTTGGAGTTTCAGGAATGCTGGCGATCACCTTACGGATAATGTTTTTCGCGAGAGCACTATTCGCCTGAAGATTTGCAATCACGGTCTCTACTTCCACAGCGGCTTCGTCCGCTTTCCAACAATCGTAGTCAGTTACCAAGGCCAGCGCGGCAGCGGCGATTTCCGCCTCGCGGCACAAGCGCGCTTCCGGGCCATTGGTCATGCCGATGATGTCCGCGCCGATCAACCGGTGGAAATTCGCCTCAGCGCGGGTCGAAAACGCCGGGCCATTCATGCACAGATAAGCCCCGCCATCGTGGATGGTCGCTTCGAACGATCGTGCCGCAGTTAGCAAATTTTTCCGCAACTCGCCGCAATACGGCTCCGCGAATCCGACGTGCGCCGCGATGCCATTGCCGAAAAACGTATGCTTCGCCGCCGTACCCGTGCGGTCGATCAACTGGTCCGGCACCACGATGTCACGCGGCGCAAGCTCCTCGCGCAAGCTGCCGACCGCCGTCACCGAAATCAACCAGCGCACGCCTAACGAACGCAGCGCCCAGATGTTTGCCCGGTGATTGATCTCATGCGGCAGCAAGCGATGGCCCACCCCATGGCGCGGCAAAAAGCATACCCGCCGTCCGCCGATGCGACCCGAGACCACCTTGTCCGATGGCTCGCCAAAGGGAGTCCGCACGGCCTGTTCCGAGATTTCCTCGAGGCCTTCCATTTCATAAAGCCCGCTGCCGCCTATCACTCCGATCATCGGTTCAAGAATCATGGTGGAGGGAATAGTCCATCGCAGGTAGCCCGACAAGCGCACCGTGAAAGTTCAATTGAAAAATGCCAACCGATCAGACTTTTCCGGGAGGCTATAACCATCTGGTCGGCGACCACTGCGTGGAGTCGCAGGTCGGTTCCCATTTCGCGGAGGAGTTTGAATTCCTAATAGCGAACTTTCGGCAGGTCTTTGTTGGCGTGGAAGCCGTGGGAGGTTTTCGGGCGCTCCGGTTTGAAGGACTCGACTTTGGCGAAATAAGGATCGGCCAGGAGTTCGTGGCGGAGTGCGATCAGCTTCTGTGAGATGCATTCGGGATCGACGACTTCCAGTTAGCCCATGCTGAAGAAGTTCGAGCAGCCATCGTTGCCGACGATGACGCCGCTGCCGCGTTTGCTTCCGAACAAGGTCGGATCACAGGCTTCATCGACATAGCTGTGGATCTTGTCGGGCATTAGTCGGCTAACTTAAGTTCCCGGATCAGCCACATCACTCGCTTCCGTGCGATGGCGATCAGTTCTGAGTAGGAAAGCACGGTGATGTTCTCCCGTTCATTCACTGCATTCATCGTCGTCACTTTGCCTTTTCCGATGAATAGGATGTGAATTTTCTGGAGTGTGTTCTGAAGATCGTCTCGATATTTGACGGCTTGGGATTCATCATCGCGGTCAATCTGAGGTTGGGTGAGGCAATGGGCGAGATAACTCTGAGGGTGCGGTATTCCGAGATGTCGAGGAATGTTGATGTCGCGCAGCATTTGATAGCGGATAAAGCCTCGCGTTTGTTTGGGGATTAGTTTCCCAAGTCTGACTAAATCAGATTCGGTGGCCAACTTTGCCAAGGCCACAGACACTTTGGATGCGAGTCCCTCAGACGTGAAGCAGGGCGGCAGCTTTTCTGCAAAAAGCCCATAATTCACCAATCCCACAAACGCTGCGTTTGCACCCAATCCTGCTCCCGTTGTTTCCCGACAACTCATTTGGCGGTGCCCTCCACGATGGCGATTTCCTCCGGTGTCAGGCCGTAGAGGGCGTAAACTTGTTGATCGATCTCGCGTTCCAAGGCGCTCGTGTCGGCGGCGGGGTCTTGCTTCTTGGCAGAAATTATACGATCTGCGAGATGACGGAGTTTTGTGGATTCACTCCCTTGGATTGCTTGCAGCTTGATCGGCAATGCTAGAACACCAGTGATTACATAAGTGTGCAGTCCATAGTCTTTCATCAGCATCCAATTCATGAATTGAGAATTGAGAACTGCGAGGACCGCAATCGAATCGATTTCCTGTTTAGATTTCTGAAGCAGCGAATAAACATTAATTCGTG
>JAYVEJ010000572.1:0-3702 GCA_043748885.1 Luteolibacter sp.
AGATTGACCGGAACTGCCGAGTCGGCTGCGGCAATGCCTGCGGTGCCGGCGGCGAGGTCCGCCGTGGCGGAAACCCTTTGATCCGGACCCGCGTGTAACTGCAGTTGGCCGATGGCCATCATCAGCGCCATCCGCGCGTTGGCGCGGGCGGCGGTGGCGGCAGCTTCCCGTGTGGAAGACCGCAGCGAAATGGTTGACAGGGTGAGCAATCCGACCGCGATAACGGTGAGCAAAATCATCAACGAGAGGGTGACAATCAGGGCAAAGCCTCGCTCACGGCGAGAAAAGCGCGGAATGTTCAGAGGTTTCATGGGTTTTCAAGAGGTGGGTTTGGAAAGCTCGTTGGATCACTCGCTTCAGTCATCTTTTGCAGGGGGGGACTCCAAGCTTTGATGTTCTCTTACGGCGGAAGCAAATACCGGTGGTCACTGGCTACCGCAAGCACAAAGTAATTACATTGATGGGGTTCCGGTAAACGAGCACAAGTTCAAAGATTGTTTTGGGGCGGTGAGGAGCAGGGGTTGATCATTGGAGTGAATAGGGACGGTCCTGAATGGCACTAACTTAAGGGGATTTTGTGGCACACTCAGCGGTCGGTTTTTTGTAGCGGGGGCGCACCCAAGCCGCGTTGAATCCGCCAAAAATCAGACTTCACTCAACGACCTCAAGTTCGGACTGCGGGGGACATGTCGGAGCAGTCCACACTTGGGGTAACTCCTCCGCCGCCTATTTCGCTGCTGGGACTTCCGCGAAGACACCTACGTCCACATATTGTCCACCCGATTTTTGGTGGCAATGCACGGAGATGAGATTCTTGCCGGGTTTCAAGGTTGCCGCTGCTTCGGGAGTGATCTCTAACTCCTCGTAGTCGGCTGTGAATCCTTCGCTCTTGTTCGCTAAGCTTCACGGTTTCCCGTGGTGAACTGCGGCCTCGCCACCCTCACCCCGGTGGACGGCTCCTTCACAATTAGTGATACAGTCAAAACCCGCAGCAACCCATCGGGTCAAAGTAATCTGCATCGCAAGCTAGTTAGCCGGAATAAATCAGTTGTCTTGTCGCTGGCTTGGGATTGTTTCCTCCCGCGCCCCCATCTCGCAGCGAACGAGTTTCAAACCCATCTGCCACACGCCCTCAATTTTTAAAATTATGACCGTCTCAAACCTACCCACCAGTCGCCCATTGCGAGGGCAATCGCCCCGTTCTTTTTGGAGAATCGACAACTCTGCTTTGGCAATCACCGGCCTGTTCGCCGCGCTGGCGCTATCTCAGCCAGCCGCCCACGCCGCCACCAGCACCAAGCAAAACAACAGCACTGCCCTGAATTTGGCCGCGAGCTGGGACACTTTACCCAGTGCTGCCGACATCGCGCGGTGGACTTCCACGGTCACTGCCGCTAACAGCCCGACGCTGGGTGCGGATCTGAGCTGGCTCGGTCTGGAAATCGTCAGCCCAGGCGGCTTGGTGACTCTGGCGGCGGGAAACACCCTGACGGTGGGTGCTTCTGGCATCGACCTGAGCGGTGCGACTCAGAATTTGATGCTTAATTCCGGCCTCACCCTGCAAGGCCAGCAAAGTTGGAAAGCCGCCGCCAGTCGCATTCTCGATGTGGCCGGCACCTTTAACCGCACCGGCGCGGTGGTCGATTTCACCAACTTCAATGCCACCGCCGTCCTCGGCACGCTGGCCAATGACCCTTCCGGCATCCTCGGCCCGTGGGCGACGACCGGTGCCACCACCACGCTTAACTATGTGAAATCCACCGCAGGTGCGATCTCGGCATACACCGGACAAACTGCCGCCACCGCCGCGGATTTGTCGAACGTGACCAACCCGGCGATCAACTATTCGTTCGGCGCGGCAGCCACCCTGACCGCTCCGATCACCGCCAACACCTTGCGCTTCACGGGCAGCGGCGGCACTTTGGCCAATGCCGGTTTCACCACCACGCTCAACGGCTTGATGAACGCGGGGACAAGCACTCTGACGACTGCGGGTGCGGGCGACTTGATGATCGGCTCAAACCGTGAATTGGTCATCATCGCCAACGCGCAGGCCACCAGCATCACGAACCGCATCGTCAATAGCACGGCGGGCGTGTCGTTCGTGACTTACAGCGGTGGTGACGTTCTCACGCTTTCTGGGGCTAACACTTACAGCGGTGGCACCACCGTCGATAGTGGCACCATCACACTCGGCATACAAACCGGCTTTGGCACCGGACCGGTGACTTTGGCGGCGGGTACCACATTCCAGCAAACAGGCTTCGAAGGCAACGGCGCGGCCGGTGCGCTACCGAATGCATTTGTCCTGAGCGGAATCGGCAACGTGACCATGAATATGCCTTTCAGCTGGAAGGACGTTTGGCTGAGCCAAATTGTTTCCGGCACCGGCGGATTCACCGTGCAAGGCGGCAGCAGATCTCTGACTCTCACCGCCAACAACACCTTCAGCGGCGGAGTCAAACTCACGAATGCTGACAATAGAATCCAAATTTCACATCTCAACGCGCTGGGAACGGGAACCTTCCGCACCGAGCGGACCACGTCTGGTTCTGGAGAATTGATCGCGTTTGCCAATCTCGCAAGCGGCACTGGGGTGCCGAATGCCTTCGATATCGCTTCGGGTGCCTATCTGAATGTCAACACGAACGGAAACAGCCTGCTGCTTTCCGGCCCGATCACCAGCGCAGTCGGCACTGGAAATCTGAATAAAAGCGGCGCAGGCACGCTCACCCTCTCCGGTGCGAATACCTACACCGGTTCAACCAAAGTCGCGGCTGGCACGCTCGCCTTGTCCAGTGCGGGGTCGCTCGGTGGTGGGGCTTTGGACATTACCGCGGGTGCCACGGTGGCCCTGAATTTCACGGGCACTCGCCGCATCTCGGCTTTGACGCTTGCCACCGTGGCACAGGCTGCTGGCACTTACGGTGCCGCTGGCTCCGGCGCGACGAATCAAAGCGCCGCCTTCACCGGCACCGGCACTCTAACGGTAGGCGGCGCCGCGTTCGCGGTGACCACCACCTCATTGGCACTCACCAGCGGCAGCACTCCCTCCGCTGTCGGCGCATCGCTCACATTCACCGCCACCGTCGCTGGCAGTGCACCGACTGGAGATGTAAACTTCTACGATGGCGTCACCCTCATCAGCACCCAAGCATTGAGCGGAAACACAGCAGCTTTCACCACATCCAGCTTGGCACTCGGGACTCATCCGATCACGGCGAGATATGTCGGAAATACAGCGAACGACCCGAGCGTTTCATCGACCGTCGCCGTGCAAGTGGTCAATCCCACGGACATCTTGAGTTTCACTTTTGCCGGTTTGCCTTCCACCACCATTAGCGGGACTAACATCACCGTAACCGTGCCAAACTCCACCAATGTCACCGCGCTTGCTCCTACCTATTCACTATCTTCAGGTGCGACTTGCGTGCCTGCTTCCGGCTCCACCCAAAATTTCACCAGCCCGGTAATCTACGTCGTCTCCGCCGCAGGATTTGCTGATAAGACCTACACCGTGACGGTGACCAAGGCAGCGGCACTCACTCTCAAAGACATCACCTCATTTGTGTTTGCGGGACTACCCGCCACCACCATCGGAGCTAACACCGTGAGTGTGACTGTACCATTCGGCACTGCGGTTACCAATCTCTCGCCCACTTATACGGTCTCTTCACTGGCGTCAGGCAGTCCTGTTTCTGG
>JAYVEJ010000573.1:0-3701 GCA_043748885.1 Luteolibacter sp.
CTCCTCAGCCAGCGCACCAGCTACAATCATTGCAAAAAAATGTTGGCCAATATCGTCCGCCAGCGTCCCGACCTCGCGAACGTTGCGAAGCTGTAAATCTCATCCCTGTTTTTCCCAAGGCCCGGTCGTTCACGCGACCGGGCCTTTTTCATTTCACTGGATCGGCGCGAACAATCTCGCCGCCCGGCACGCTGCCCGGAACAGGAACGGCTTGTTGGAAAAATCCTCAACCTTGGCCACCCGCGCATGGCCGAAGTCGGTCACCAGCATGGCTTCCACCTCCTCGATGAATTTCGGGTCGGTGGAAAACGCGGTGATTTCGAAATTTAGCCGGAACGAGCGGTTGTCGAGATTCGCCGTGCCCACCGCCGCGAGGCGCTTGTCGATCAACATCACTTTCTGATGCAGAAAACCCGCCTGATAGCAGAAAATTTTCACCCCGAACGGGATGGACTGCTCGTAGTACGAGAACGCCGAGAGCCACGACAGCAGATGGTCGCCGCGCTCGGGAATGAGGATCCGGACATCCACTCCCCGGATTGCGGCGGCTTGCAAGGCGGTCAGCACTCCCTCGTCGGGGACGAAATACGGCGAGGCGATCCACAATTGTTTGCGGGACGAATTCGCCGCCTCCGCCACTAACAATTGCCACGAATCCAACGCATCCGCCGGGCCAGTCGGGATGATCGCCGCCACTTGGTCCGCCGCTTCCTCGCGAGTGTCCCAATACAGCTCGGGCACAAAGTTCGCCGCCCAGAACCAATCTTCCAAAAACACCATCTGCACCGCCTGCACCACCGGACCTTGCATCTTCAAATGGGTGTCTCGCCATGCGCCAAAGCGTTGGTCGCGCCCGAGATATTCGTCGCCCACATTCAACCCACCGATGAACGCCGTCTTGCCGTCGCTGACCACGATCTTGCGGTGATTGCGGAAATTGAGCTGCAACCTCGACCACCAGAACCGGTTAATCCCAAACGATCGGCACTCGATCCCCGCCGCCTCCATCGCCTTCAAGTAGCGCCGCGGCAGTTTGTGCGAGCCGATCTCATCGAACAGGAAATAGACCTTCACCCCGGCCTTGGCTCGCTCGATCAGCGCCTCTTGGAAGCGAGTCCCCAGCCGGTCATTTTTCACGATGAAAAAATTCACGCACAAGTAGTTTTGCGCTTCCCGGATCACTTGGAAAATCCGCTCGAACGTGATGTCGCCATCGATCAACAATTCTAACTCATTGCCTCGTGTGAAGGGCAACCCGCCCAACACTTGGGCCGCTCTCTCGAACGCATCGTCGTCTGGGATCTCCACCTCGAAGTGGCGCAAGCGCTGGTGCATCGTCGTTGCCAGCTTGCCTAACCGGTCATCCATCTCGCGCCGTCCACCGACGTTGCGGGAGAACCGCGTCCGCCCTAACAACCAATACATCGGCAGCGCCAAGAACGGCACCGCGATCAAGGAAATCACCCACGCGATCGTGCCTTGCGAGGTTCTCACATGCATCAACGCGTGCAGCACATGGAGGATTCCTATCAGATAAATCGCCACCAGCAAAGCCAGCCCCAGCCAAGTGTCGAACGCGAAATGCGGGAAAAACATCAGCGCACGCTAACCGCCGGATTCACCGTCAACAAGTGTTCAGGCAAGGGGTTTCAGCCGGTGAAAATGCCACCGAATTTCCTCTTCGTAGCAATGGACGCTCGGGTAATAGGCTTTTGTATCATTCCTTCCCAATCCGGCGTTGATGCGTTCACTCGGCAGCAGCTTGAGCAAATCCCCCATCATTCTCAGCAATCCTTCCGGGTGTCTTAAGCGCATCGGCAGACCCTGATAGAAAATCGCGGTGTTAGCAGTTAAAGCCAGCCGTAGCCGGTTGGGCGCGGCCCAAAAGAAAAAATCAAGCCGCAACTCCAGCTCGTGTTCTTCCCAAGAATGCTTTTCAATGTCGATACTTGGAGCACCGCCGCGAATGGATGTCGATGGACTCACGCGGAGTTCCCAATCCGACTTTAACTCGAGGGCTTGCAGAAATCCTCCAGCGAGAAAAACCAAGTCAGTCAATGGCCGGGTCTGACTGCGACCCATGGCGTCTGTGAACAGCAAAACCTCGCCCTTCACTTCGAAACGCTGGACCGTGAACGGCTCATGCAGTTGCGGCAAATCCTGGTCCGCCACCACTTCAGTTGGAAAGTTCCGGCGCTTCAACTCCGCTTGAAAAGTGGTGGCTTCCTCCTTCGCGAGTCCCGAAATGAGAATGCCAAACAGTTCCCGCTGCAGCCTTGCGCAGTCGCCGCGAGCGACGGATCTAACCACCACTGAAGCGTCTTCCAGCGATTCCCGAGCAATGGTCTGAGCCAGTGAAACTTGCAATAGGCTGTAAGTGTCCATGGCAACTCGGCGATTAAAACTAACGCTTTCTAATCAACATGAACTCATTCCCATCGGTGTCATGACACATCGCCAGATGCGGCGCTTCGCCATCTTCTTCCTGCGGCTCGCGGACTAAGCCGCCGCCGTTGGCCACCACTTCGGCGGCACCGGCGACCACGTCTGCCACTTGCAAACTGATGCCGGTCCAAGTGCGTTTCCCCTCACCGCCGCCGTGGATGCCGAGGATCGCCCCGGCTATTTCCACTTCGGCCATGACGCTGTTCGTCTTGGTGACGGTCGCTCCGAAGACGTCCTGATAGAACTGCGTCGCCCGTGCCAGATCAGCGGCCCAGATGACATACTTGACGCGTTCGACGAGCATCGGATCAGTAGCTGAAGATTTCGTCGTCCTTGAAGAAGCGCTTGAGTTCGTCCTGCGCGGCTTCGACCGAATCGGAAGCATGGCAGACGTTGCGCATCTTCGCGTCGGCATCCTTGAAGCCGAAATCGCCGCGGATGGTACCAGCGGCTGCGACCACGGAATCGGTCGGTCCTAGCAGATCGCGGACGGCGGTGATGACGTTTTCTCCCTCAAGCGCGAGGGCGATCACTGGGGTTTCCTGCATGAAGCTGCGGACGGCGGGGAAGAACGGCTTGTCGGCGATGTGCGAGTAGTGCTCGGCGAGGATTTCATCGCTGAGGTGCATCATCTTGATGCCGCGGATGACGAAGCCAGCCGCTTGAAAACGGGCAAGCACTTGGCCGGTTAGATTCTTGGAAATCGCGTCGGGCTTGAAAAGAATTAGGGAAGTTTCGGAACTCATGCGGGTGGGATTAGTGCCCGGCATTGCTTTGTGCAAGCCTTTTGGCGGACGGGATTTCCTCGTAGATCTTAACGGTCAAGCGCGTCTGCGCGCTGCCGCAACGCCCGCGCGGCGTCGCCATTGCGGTTCTCAGTTTCCCATAAAAGCGCCAGCCGCCGCAGCGCGGTGGCGGTCTCCTTTTTCGCCTCGGCGGGGAACGCGCGGATCGCGGAGCGCAGCCGTTCCTCGGCAGCTTTGGTTTGCCCTTGGTCCAGCATGGCCTCTGCGGACTCGACGAGAAATGCGGGTTCCAGCTTGGCATCGGCGGGCCGGATCGCCTCGGCCTCGCGGAATAAACGCGACGCCATTTCCCGGGTCTCGGGATCTCGGCGGCTGGCAACTGCGAGCTTGCCCGCCAGTGGGTAGTCCGCCGGATGATCAAAAGTCGCCCGCTCTAACAATAGCCGTGCTTGCCGTGGCTCGCCGGCTTCCATCCACTCATCTGCGAGCTTGGCAAACTCGCCGGCCGAG
>JAYVEJ010000574.1:0-3696 GCA_043748885.1 Luteolibacter sp.
GGATCGGCGATTCTTCGGTGGGCGCGGGGAAGTTCCGCAGTGCTTGGCCGGGACTGGGGACTTGCAGCACCAGTGCGCCAAAGCCGGATAGGACTTCCTCTCCGGTCATGGATTTCCCGAGGAAGCTCGCGGGGGAAACCTCCGCGCTGGGACCTCGCAAGGAGAGGCTTTTCAGGAAATTGCCAGCGGGCCAGGCGAGCGAGAGATTTCCCGCGTTCGCGGTTTTCGGGTTCATCCGGAACTGTTGCAGCTCGATGGTTGCACCGCTCACCTGTTCGATTTTGCGCACCAGCCCTTGGCGGAATGGGCTACTGTTTGCGTAAATAATCGCCCCACCGATGATCAAGGCGGCGATGAATAACAGAATCAACGCGGCGGACACTTGCACGATGCGGGCGCGGCGAGTGCGATGACGGACCTCCTTGTGAGGCTGGCTGGAGCGGCGTTTCCGCTTGCGGACGCGGATGGCCTGGCTGCCGTCGGAGCGGGTCACAAGCTCGCCGTCCTCGGGAGTCTCTGAAGGGCCGGCCTTCAGTCGATCCATCATCTCGTCGATAGAATACTTCTCGGGCTCGCTAGGGGCGGCTGACATTTGAACTGGAGGAAATCAATTAGAGTCTGGATCAACGATCCCGATAACGCCGACCGGTCGGGTCCATAAGATCCACGCTGATGAGGAAAATAATTGCGGTGGTGACTGGCTGCCGTGCTTGGGTTTGGAACAAGCGTCCGATGATCGGAACGCTCCCCAAGATCGGGGTGTGATCCGCTACGTTTTGCACGCTTTCCTGAGTCAATCCACCGACCACTAAGCTGGCTCCGTCCGCCACATCGACGCTGGTGGTGAAGGACTGCTTGCTGAAAATGGGCATCAGAATTTGGTTCTCAGTTAGAGTGACGGTTTGTGTGCCAAGGAGACCCTGTTGGGTTGAGTTGATGGGGCTGCCGTAATTCACGAAGCCGTCAAATTGGACGAACGAGGGATTGAGCGTGACGTTGACAAAGCGCTTGTTGGCATCGGCCACGGGAAGCACTTCCAGCGTGATGCCGACATCGCGTGTCTTGAAAGCGGTGGGAGTGGATGGAGTCACTGCCTGAGATTGGCCGCCCCCACCGAAGATGCTACTGGTAATGCCGCCGCCGCCGCCGCCGCCGCCGCCGGTGTTTTGCGGCAGTTTGGGCGGCTCATACTCGGAAGGGTAGATGAACTCGCGGACGACTTTTACGGAAGCCGACTGTCCGCTGCGGGTGACGGTGGCGGGCTGGGCCATCACGTCGGTGCCCTTTTTCTGGTCGAGTCCCCGCATCAGGGTTTGGAGGGTGGCGGTATCGATGTTGCCGTAGCCGCCGACAATTCCTGGTGCTGGGTTGCTGGCTTGGCGACCGGAGGGATTGTTGATGAGATCGTCGATGGAGTTTTGAGAAATGGCGGAGTCGCCGCTGCGGTTTCCTGAAGTGATGGGATGCCGGGTGTAGGTGCCGAGAGGCAAAGCGAGATCGTTCAAATTCCGACCGTTGCCCACGGTGCCGCCGCCGAAATTCAGTTTGGACGATCCCGGAACCCAGCCCGCGCCGCCGAAGCCGAGATTGTCGAGAAGCCAGTCGAACCCGAGCTCCTTGAGGTCGGTTTGCTGCACTTTGATCATGGTCACGCTGAGCGATACCATGACGGGTTCCGTTTGGGTGAGCGAGTCCACGATCTGGCCGATGTAGTCCAGATTGCTAGAGGTGTTGACGATGCGGAGGGTGTTCGTGGCAGGTGAGTAGCTGGCGTCGGCTCCTGCGGGAAAGACGACGCCTTGTTTGATCAGGGCTTCCTTGGCACCGAGGCGTTGGGCTAACAGGCCACCGCTGGCAGGTGCTTCGGCAAATGGATCCGCCGAGGCAGTCTGCGCGGACCCCCCGTTGCTGATGCTGCTGATGAAATCGGGGGGCACCCGGTAGTTCCGCGAGACCAACGCGTCGGAGCCTGCGTCGGCAGCGGTGATGATCACCGAAAAGTCGTCCGTCGTGAACGAGGTGTGGGTGATGTCGGTGATGTATTTGAGAACTTGCGAAAGCGGGACGTTCGACAACTGAAGATCAAAGCGGACGCTGCGGACCTTGTTCCCGGTGGGGGAGTCCGGTGCTCCAAGATTGACCGTGAAATTCACGCCCTTGCGGCTCGGGTCCTGTTCGAGCGTGTCGTTTTCCACAGCGCGAAGACGCACGAAATCGAGAGCTTCGTCCAGCGATGCTTGGTCGAGAGAGATCTTCGGAATGATGATGCGGGTCAGCTTGTTTTTAACGGAAACGGCACTTTCCTGATAGGTTCCAGCGGTGGAATCCGTGAGCGCGGACTCGGGCGCTTCGGGCGGAACCTGCAATTCCCATTCTTTGTCCACTTGGCCGAGCAGCTCGGCGCGGGAGTGATCGTAGGCGGACTTCTGATAGTCGCTCTTTGCCACCGCGATTTGCTCCATCCCGCGGCGGGCTGCGGAGTTCGTCGGGTCGATGCGGAGGACGTCCGAATAGCTCGATTTCGCCTGATCGTATGCTCCAAGGTTGTAAGCGCCCTCGGCCGTGTAAATCAGGCGGCGGACGGAATCGACGTCCTTGGTAAATTTTGCGGTGAGCGCAGGATTGGTGCGGATCGGATCGTTGAGCAGTGCCAGCATCGCGAGGGCACCTGGATTGTTAGGAGCCACCGAATTGATGAGCACCTTGTCCACGGCGGCCTTGGCAGCGGCCACATCGCCATTGCGGGAAAGGAAACGGGCTTGCTCGACGGATGCCTGAGCATAGCGCTCGGTGGCGGCGGCCCGCAAATCCGTGGAAATCGGGGCGTTCGGGATCAGCTCGCGGGCACCGGCGTAGGCCTCCACGGCCTCCGCGTAATTCCCGGCGGTGTAAGCTTCGTCGCCTTTTCGCAGCAACTCTTGGGCTTCGTCGATCGCGAGATTGCGGCGGGAAACTTCGGTCTCAGCGAGGCGTGAGCCGCCCTGGGGTTCACCGGCTAACAAAGGAGCGATCAGGCAGGCGGTGGCCAACAAGGCGGCACGGCCACGGAAGGGTGTAGTGGGTTTGAAAGTCTCCATGCGAATGGTTGCCGCGAGATATAGTGGCCTTGGTGAGCGATGCTAAGCTTAAAATCCGGAAAATTCATCTTTTCGAAAGCCACGGAAATTCCAGTTGAATTGCGATGCTCCGGCGAATCACCGGAGGCTGCCGGAAGTGGGGGGAGAACTTGGCTTCGATGAGCTTGCGGACCCGAGCAATCAACGGCAGGAAGGTGTTCATGGGAAAAGTGTTCGCATGAACTTATTGGCTGTCAACGCTACGATTTCAAATCACCGAAAAGTTCCCTCGCGGTCTCGGCGTCCTGTTGGATTTGCAGCCGGAGCGCATCGAGTGAGGGAAATTTCAGCTCGTGCCGGAGATAACTGAGGAAGCGGATTTCGAGTTCCTCGCCGTAGATTTCTCCCGTGAAATCGAACAAATGCAGCTCGAAGACGCGGGTGTCTCCGCCGACGGTCGGGCGCAGGCCGAGATTGGCGACGCCAGTTAGATTGCGGCCATCCGCGAGCTGGGCATAGACAGCCCACACTCCGTCGGGTGGAAGCTGGGCCTCGCCGGTCGCGAGATTTGCCGTGGGAAATCCAATCGTCCGCCCGAGTTTTTTGCCTTCAACGACGGTCCCGCTCACCGTGTAAGGGC
>JAYVEJ010000575.1:0-9501 GCA_043748885.1 Luteolibacter sp.
TTTCAAGGTCCAGAAAGCCACGCGGCGGCCTGTAACCGCTCAGCCTTCGCCTCAACCAGTTTCTCAGCCTGCATACGCCCTATCGATGAGCAGCACGCAAAGAATTTCAGATTGATTATGACTCATCGCCTGTCCATCGGCGTGGTTGGCCTCGGTTACTGGGGACCTAACCTTGCGCGTAACTTCAGTCAGTTGTCCGGCTGCCGTCTTGGCGCGTTGTGTGATTTGGATGGGGAGCGATTGGAAAAAATGAGTCCGTTGCATCCGGGAGTGGCTAGGTTTTCTAGTTTTGATTCGATGCTCGAACGGACGGATGTCGATGCGATTGCGGTTGCGACTCCAGTGCCCAGTCATTTTCGCTTGGCGAAAGCCGCTCTACTCGCCGGTAAACATGTATTGGTTGAAAAGCCTTTGGCCGCAAGCGTGGCCGAGTGTGAGCAATTGATAGAACTGGCGGCAAATCGCGGATTGACCCTAATGGTAGGACATACATTCCTGTATTCGGAACCCATCCAGATGATCAAACAAATCATCGATTCAGGGGACCTCGGGGAAATCCGTTATATCAATAGCCAGAGACTCAATCTTGGTCTGTTTCAGAAAGACATCAATGTGGTCTGGGACTTGGCACCCCACGATATTTCTATCATTTTGCATCTGCTCGGTCGAACGCCGGATTTTGTCAACTGCCAAGGAAATGCCCATATCACCCCAGGCATTGAGGACGTATCGAATCTGTCGCTGAGTTTTCATTCCGGCCAGTTCGCAACCATCCAAAGCAGTTGGTTGGAGCCCAGGAAAGTGCGACAGATGACGATTGTGGGCACGAAGAAAATGATTGTTTACAATGACATTGAGCCCATGGAAAAAATCCGGATTTACGACACCCGGATCGAGCGCCCGCCTCATTACGACAATTTCGGAGAGTTCCATTACTCCTACCACTACGGAGACAGTTTTGTGCCCTATATTAAACAGGCGGAACCGTTGCGCCAAATGTGCCAGCATTTCATCAATGCGATAGTGAATGGTGTCTCACCACTTAGCTGCGGAAAGAGCGGTTTAGCTGTTCTGAGGATCCTAGAAGCAAGTTCCAAGTCGCTGAAAGCCAACGGAGCTGCCATCAAAGTTGCCGGATCATCGGTGGCTTGCCCGGCCCTGTCTGCCGGAGATGGATGCTCACACGGAGTTAAGGAAAACACCCATGGATCCTATGCTGAGAGTCTCGCCTGACGTGGTCTTGGGGAATGGTGTGCAGCTTTTCGGTTTTTGTAATTTGTATGGCTGCGAGATCGGCGATGAGACAAAAATTGGAACCTTCGTGGAAATTCAAAGAGGTGCCAAAATCGGGGCACGTTGTAAAATATCCAGCCATTCATTTATCTGCGAAGGAGTAACAATTGAAGACGGAGTATTCATTGGACACGGTGTTATTTTTGTAAATGATCATTATCCCAAGGCGGTGAATCTTGATGGCAGCCTACAAACCGACGACGACTGGGAATGCCAGCGCACGTTGGTGAAGCGGGGTGCGTCCATTGGGTCCGGTGCCACTCTTCTAGGTGGAATCACAATTGGCGAGAATGCGCTCGTTGGTGCGGGAAGTGTTGTTACAACAGATGTTCCCGCAGACTCGACGGTGGTCGGCAATCCTGCCAGAGTGATCGAACGGCATTAATCTACATGATGATGAAAGTTCCGATTCTCGATTTACATGCGCACCATGCTCATTTGAGAGCTGAGTTGGCAGAAGCAATCGACGAAGTAATTGAAGCAAGTGCATTTGCGGGCGGACCATTTGTGAGCCGATTCGAGCAGGATTTCGCCCAATACTGTGGCGTGGATCATGTCGTAGGAGTTGGAAGCGGAACGGATGCGCTTTGGCTTGCATTGCTGGCTCTCGGAGTTGGACCCGGTGACGAAGTAATCACTGTGCCGATGACCTTCATCGCCACCGCCGAAGCCATCAGTCGAACGGGAGCCGTGCCGGTATTTGTTGATATCGACGAGACAACCTACACCCTCGAGCCAACAGGATTGCAGCGAGCACTGACGTCGCGGACGAAGGCAATCATTCCCGTGCATCTTTTTGGGCGGATGGCTGAGATGGATCCAATCCTAACATTTGCGGAACAGCACGGTCTCTTCGTGGTGGAGGACGCTGCACAAGCACACGGTGCTCTCTATCAGGGAAAACGTGCGGGAAGTCTCGGCAATGCGGGATGTTTTAGTTTTTACCCAGGGAAGAATCTCGGAGCCTTCGGAGAGGCGGGGGCCGTTGCGACAAATAACTCGGAACTCGCGCAGAAGATTCGGGTGTTCATCGACCACGGTCAGAGTCGAAAATACCATCACTCCGTTGTGGGTTGGAACTGCCGCATGGATGGCATTCAGGCCGCAGTTCTCAGATTGAAGTTGCGTGAACTCGACCCTAACAATGCGAGGCGGCGGGATATCGCTAGCCGCTATTCCAAAGCATTTCGAGGTTTGCCAAATTTCGTGATCCCCGCCTTAGACCGAGCCGAATCTCACGTTCATCATCATTATGTGATTCGAGTGCCGGATTGAAGGAGATTTATGAAAGGACTTTCCGAGAAGGGAGTCGGCTCGGCGATTCACTACCCTATCGCTGTTCACTTGCAGGATGCCTACTCACATCTTGGTTTGGTTCGAGGGTCATTCCCAGTGGCCGAACGTTGTGCAGAAGAGTTTGTCTCGCTGCCAATCTACCCGGAACTAACTCATTCACAAATCAGCGCGGTGATTGATGCCGTGGCGGAAACTTTGGGGGCAGCTCTTCCGATATAGTTCTTGCAAGTTTAATTGCACCATTAGTCCACGCTCAGACTTGATGGCAGCCTCCATTCAGACCATTCATTCCGAAAAAGTAAGGATGTCGAGTATCGGGATCGAGCAGCTTGATCCCTTGGTGGATCCAGCTTGGGATGACATCGTTACAACCCGGGATGAACACTCAATTTTCCATCGCTCGGCCTGGGCGGGTGTATTGACGCAAGCCTATGGTCATCGACCTTATTACCTCAGGATTTCAGTCGGTGGAGCCGAGGCCGCACTTGTGCCATTGATGGAAGTGAAGAGTTGCCTGACAGGACGTCGTGGAGTTTCACTTCCTTTTGCTGATTTCGCCGGCCCCTTGTGGATTGATGCAATAGAGGCTCCCTTGGTTTACCTAGCACTTTTGGATTTTGCCGCCGAACGCGGATGGAAACATATAGAAATTCGCGGAGGAGCAATTCCTCCTATCGGAGCACGCGCATTCCTGACCTATGACACTCATCAGTTGGACCTCCGGCAAGGCGTTGAATCAATCAGGTGCCGACTCGAGCCTTCGGTTCGCAGGGCGATCCGCAAGGCTGAACGCAGTGGCATCGAAGTCACAGTTGAGCGGAGTTTGCGTGCGATGGAAGAGTTCTATGAACTTCACGGCAGAACCCGCAGGCGGCATGGACTTCCTCCGCAACCGTTAGCTTTTTTCAAAGCCATTGCGAAAAATCTAATGGCGTGCGATTTAGGCGAGATTGTCTTGGCCAAGCTTGGTGGAGTTCCAGTGGCTGGCGCAGTTTTCCTTCGATCCGGTGGTCGGGTAATCTACAAATTCGGAGCTTCTGATAGTGAGCACTGGCCACTGAGGCCAAACCACCTAGTGATGTGGAACGCAATCCAGCATTATGCGGGCAGCGGTTGTAAAGAACTCCACTTTGGAAGGACATCACAACATGATGAAGGTCTATCACGCTTCAAACGATCATGGGGCTGTGATTCGGTAGCCCTTTCCTATTATCGGCGGAGTTTGTGCAATGATAAGTGGCACAATGCGAGCCACCCACGGTCTGAAAGCCATCCGCTGATTTTCGGCCATCTGCCTATGGGTCTCAACCGCTTCGCCGGACGCGTCATTTACCCCCACCTTGACTGACTCAGTCTCCCCATCAATTGATATGAAATTCTCCGAGCAAAATCGTCCCGCTGCCCAAAGCGGTATTAAGGTGCATGACATTCTATATATCCTGTTCAAACACAAGTGGAAGATCATCATTCTCTCGTTGATCGGTTTCGGTCTCGCTGGCGGACTCGCTTACCGCTACGACTCGATCTCCCCCAGTTACGAAACTAGGGCTGAGCTGCTAGTCCGCTACGTCGTTGAGCGTAACGCGGGCGATCCAGACGCTTCAAGCTCCATCCGCGGGGCCGGTCCCATGGAGGTGATGAATACCGAACTTGAGATTCTCAAAAGTTTCAATGTCGCATTAGATACCGCCAAGGCCATGGGGCCGGATAAAATTATGCCCGCAAGTCAGAAGCCGCCGAGCGTTGTGGATGCGGCAGGTTACTTGACTGGACACCTAGGGGTGGAGGCGCAGCTTGGCAGCAATATCATCCAATTAAGCTACCGGGATCGTGATCCAGATCGCGCAGTTAAAGTCCTCGGCCAGATTATCCAATGCTATTTCGCCCGACATTTGGCAATCCACCGCTCGACGACCGCGTTCGACCAAGTGAGCGTGCAGACCGACCAAGCACGTAGCACCCTCCGCATCACCGAGAATGAAATCAACCTATTGAAAGCCAAGTCCGGCGTGCTTTCGATTGCCGGAACGATCACCGAATTCGAATCGCGGCGGCAGTTGATCCGCAGCACGCTAATGTCCACGCAGGCGGCGTTGGCGGAGCAGCGCGCCAAGGTGACCGCGCTGGAGAAGTTCGCCGCGAGCGGTGGTTCAGAACCTAATAAAACCGCTGTCGCTGGTGCCGGAGGCGCTGCTGCGGAAGTCGCACCCACTCATGAAGAGCAGGAGCAGTTGCGTCAAACCACGCAAGCCCTCGCGGAATTCAAGGATTTAACCGTGCGGCTGGAGATGCTCCGGCAAGAGCGGAATCGTACCCTGCTGCGGCGCTCAGCCAGCGATCCGATGATCGTTTCCTTGGACCGGCAAATCGTGGAGGTGGAATCGAGAAAGTTCGACCTCAGCAAAAATTACCCGAATTTCACCCGCCGCGTCGAGGTGCCTGGCCAGCCCGTAGGCCCGGTCCGCAGCTTAGAGGACGAAATGGCACTTCAAACCGCGATGGAGGCACGCGTCGCGGCCACCGAGCAACAATCCAAGGAAATCGAAAAGGAAGTCGAAGGTCTCTCTGCCCTCGGCTTCAAACTTGAAGATTTGGAGCGCCGCCGTCAGATGGAGGAAGAGAAATTCAGGTATTACCAATCCAGTCTCGAAAAGGCACGCGTGGATGAAACGCTGGATCCCACGAAAATGCCCAATATCGGCATCGTTCAGGATCCGTCATCCCCAGTGAAATCCATCGACGTTAAAGCGATGAAATGGATTATGGGAATTGCCGCTTCTGGCGTGGCGGCGGGACTCGCTTGCGCCTTTCTGATCGAGAGGGTTATCGACCGCCGGGTCTCACTGCCGTCTCAAATCCGATCCCGTTTGCAACTGCCGCTGATGCTTTCCATCCCGTACGTCCGTTCCAAGGACGGACTTGCCCAGCTCATCGGTTCGACCGACCCGTTGGAGCCACCGCCCCTCCCCGGCTCCAGTTTAGCACTCGCCGCCAACGGTAATGTTACACGGCGACCGTCAAAATCGGCGCATTTCATTGAACCCTTCGCCGCCGCCATTCACGACCGCGTCGTCTTCAACTTTGAAATCAACAACATCACCCACAAGCCCAAGTTGGTCGCGCTGACCGGGCTTTCCGAAGGCGCGGGCACTTCCACGATTGCCACCGGACTGGCCAAGTCGTTTTCGGAGGGCAATCGCAAAGTGTTACTTGTCGATTTGAACCCATCCCTCAACCACGCGGGGGCCGTTGCGGAGCCGAGGAACTCGTTGCGTCGCTCACTGGAGATCTCTCGCACGGAGGAATTCCGCCAATCCTCGCAAAATCTTTATTTTGCCAGTGCGGCAACGCGCCGCTTTCAAGGCGATTCTTTGGCGTTGGCCCCCCTCGGTCTCCGCGAGATCCTGCCGAGCCTAGTCTCTAGCGACTATGACTATATCATTTTCGACATGCCGCCGGTTGATTCGACCAGTCCGACGGTGGCAATGGCCGGCTTCATGGACAAGGTGCTACTCGTGCTGGATGCGAATAACACTACCCCTGATCGACTGAAATGGGCCTTCTCCGAACTCGAAAAAGGCCGCGCCGATGTCTCGTGTATATTCAATAAAGTGAAATCCCACGCGCCGCGATGGGTCGAAGGGGATTTGTGAGATTTTGTCTGAAAGATCTCTGTGATCTTCTGTTTTGACTGATTCGCTTGTCATGCCGGAAGCCCCTCCATCCCTGCTGACGCGGATCTACTACGTCGCCAAGCCCTTTCTTCCGCGAGCCGCCCGCTGGGCGATGCGGCGACACCGGGCGGTGGCGATCCGCCGTCGTCATTCCGCCGTTTGGCCCATCGATGAAGCCGTCGGCACCACTCCTGCCGGATGGCCGGGGTGGCCGCAAGGCAAGCGTGCGGCCTTCGTTCTGACCCATGACGTCGAAGGTTCGGAAGGAGTTGAAAAGGTAAGGGCACTGGCCGAGTTGGAAATGCGTTGCGGCTTTCGGTCGTGCTTCAATTTCATCCCGGAAGGCGGTTATCGAGTGCCGGATTCTCTTCGCGAATGGCTCACCGGACACGACTTCGAAGTCGGCGTTCACGATCTCAATCACGACGGAAAACTCTATCTTTCCCGCGCGGGGTTTAGGCTCAAGGCACGTCGCATCAATGGCTACCTGCGAGACTGGGGGGCCACTGGATTCCGCTCCGGCTTCATGCTCCGCAAGCTGGATTGGCTGCATGATCTGAACATTGATTATGACTGTTCCACGTTCGATACCGACCCTTTCGAGCCGCAACCGGCAGGTGCTCACACCATCTTCCCCTACTGGATTGCCCGCCCCGAAGGTTCGGCGGGCGAGGGTTACGTCGAGCTGCCTTACACGCTTCCGCAGGACTCAACCTTGTTCCTACTGCTGCGCGAACCGGACGCCGGGATTTGGAGGCGGAAGACCGACTGGATTGTTCGGCAAGGCGGCATGGTCTTGGTGAACGTCCATCCCGACTACATTGATTTCGAGGGTCCTGGAGACGAAATGAGGTTTCCCGCGGCCCATTATGAAGAGTTTCTCCGGCATGTTGCAGAACGTCATGGAAGTGAAATCTGGCCGGTGTTGCCACGGGCGGTTGCTCAGTTTGTGTCCGGATACTGTCTTCAACGACGTGACGCCACCAGCCAATGGCCGCTGAGGCAGACCGATGGTGGCGGCATCAAAATTTGGATCGACTTGGAAAATACGCCCCACATTCCGTTCTTCGGGCCGATCATTCGCGAGCTTCAGAAGCGTGGCCACCGAGTGCTGTTGACGGCGAGGGACGGCTACCAGACTTGCGAGTTGGCAGGGTTCCACGGCTTGAATTTCCAGCGGATCGGCCGCCATTATGGCAAGCGTCTCACGGCCAAGATCTGGGGATTGTTGGTGCGCGGTGGCCAACTGGTTGCCTTCGCCTTCCAGGAAAAACCGCAACTGGTGCTCAATCTCGGTTCGCGCAGTCAAAATCTGGCAGCCCGGTTACTGCGCATCCCTGTCGCGGAAATCATGGACTACGAGCACACCTCCGAACCCGCCTTGTTGGCGTCCCGCTGGTATTTCATGCCTGAAGTCGTCCATGACTCCGTTTATGCGGGTGCGGCTTCTGATCGGTTGCGCACTTACCGTGGTCTCAAAGAGGATGTTTACGTTCCTGAATTCATGCCGGACAGTGCCATTCTCGACCAGCTCGGCCTGCGTGACGCGCAGGTGGTGGTGACCGTCCGCCCGTCTGCCACCGAGGCGCATTATCACAATCCTGAGTCCGAGGCACTGTTCGACCGCCTGATGGAACGTGCGCTTGCCACTCCCGGAGTGAAAACCGTGCTGCTGCCCCGCAATCAACGCCAGGAAACCGCGCTGCGGGCCACCCATCCGGAATGGTTTGAGGGCGGTAAAGTGGTGATTCCGCCGCAGGTCGTGGACGGCTTGAACCTGATCTGGCACTCGGACTTGGTCGTCAGCGGGGGAGGCACCATGAACCGCGAGGCCGCCGCCATGGGCGTGCCTGTTTACAGTATTTTCCGAGGCCGCCTCGGTGCGGTGGACCGGCACCTGTGTGAGGACAAACGCTTGGTGCTGATTGAATCCACTTCCGATGTGGATCACAAAATTCACATTGAACCTCGAGTGGGCCGCGAAATGCCCAACTCCAAATCCACCTCCGCGCTGGACGATATCCTGTCCCAGCTTGACCTGATTATAGCCTCGCTTGAATCCTCTCCCCCTCCGTCGGTGGCTATGGTTTCTGAGGTCTCTGCTAACACTCCCCCATGAACAAATCCCTCAAATTGCTGCTGGTCGCCGGTGCCCGCCCGAATTTCATGAAAATCGCCCCCGTGATCCACGCGATCCGGGACCACAACGCCGCCTGCAACGGCTCCGGGAGAAAGATCGAGTGCCGACTCGTCCACACCGGCCAGCACTACGACGAAAAGATGTCCGGTGTTTTCTTCGACGAACTCGGCATCCCTGCGCCGGATGATCATCTCGAAGTGGGATCAGGCTCCCATGCCGTTCAGACCGCCAATATCATGCTCAGTTTCGAGCCTGTTTGCCTGCGGGAAAATCCAGATTGGGTGGTGGTCGTCGGCGATGTGAACTCCACCGTCGCCTGCACCCTGGTGGCGTCCAAGCTCGGCATCCCCGTGGCCCACATCGAGGCCGGCCTGCGGAGCTTCGACCGCGGCATGCCAGAAGAACTCAACCGCTTGGTCACAGACGCCCTCGCCGACATGCTCCTCACCCCCTCAGCCGATGGTGACGAGAACCTGCGCCGCGAGGGGGTTCACGAAACAAAGATCCGCCAAGTCGGCAACGTGATGATCGACTCGCTGGTCGCCCAGCTCGACAACGCAGACCGCAGCGACACCCTCGGCCGCCTCGGTTTGGAAAAAGGCCGCTTTGTTTACGTCACGCTTCACCGCCCGTCGAATGTCGATTCCAAGGAAAGCCTCGAAGTCATCGTCCGCGAGTTGGCCGCCCTTTCCTCCGCCTGGCAGATCGTCTTTCCCATCCACCCGCGGACCCACAGCAAAATGGCGGAATTCGGGCTGAGTCTCGCCGATTGCCCGAATGTCCAGTTGCTCGACCCGCTCGGCTACCTGGACTCGGTCAATCTCACGCGCCACGCCCGTTTCCTGCTCACTGATTCCGGCGGTCTCCAGGAAGAAAGCACCTACTTCCGCACCCCGTGCCTGACCCTCCGGCCCAATACGGAGCGCCCCATCACCATCGAAATCGGCAGCAACCGCCTGACCACCGTGGAAAACCTCCGCACCGACATCGCCGAGCTCCTCGCCAAACCTGGTCGGCTCGGTTCCACCCCACCTCTCTGGGACGGCCGCGCCGCTGCCCGCATCGTGGGCGAGTTGCTCGCTCACCCGCTTTCCTGAT
>JAYVEJ010000576.1:0-3659 GCA_043748885.1 Luteolibacter sp.
CAAGAGGAAATCGCTGGCGAATCATTGCTTATCCCGGGCAACAAGTCGCCGATGAGCGTGGCGCACATCCTTAAAGATGGCGCGGATTCCGTGGGCGTGCCGGGCGCGACGATCCGCGTCTATATCAACATCGGGATGTATTCGCAGCACTGGATGCAGCAACATCAACCGTTGTTAGGACTCACCCCGCAGAAGCCATTTAGTATAAAAACTGCGCAGGAGAACTCGGTCTATTGGAACGCCACTCAAGAAAAAGTTGGGAACATCGCGGCGTTTTTCAAAAAACTCACATCCTTCCGCCTGGCCGACGCGCCGGGTGGTGCTAACTATATCACCCACGACGAATCGGTGATGACGCGCGGCAAGCTGGTCTTCGCCGAGGAGTGCGCCACCTGCCACTCTAGTAAACAACCCCCAGCGGGCAAAGACGCCGAAGAATGGTTCGCCGGGGAAGTGATGAAGCCAGATTTTCTCACCCATAATTTTCTATCTGACGAGCGGCGCTATCCGCTGACTCGGATTAAAACCAATGCGGCGCGCGCCTTCGGAACAAATGCCAAGCGTGGGCATGTGTGGAGTTGGTTCTCCTCGGAAACCTATAAGAATCTCGAATCACCCGGGGAGATTGATTTCTGGAATCCCTACAGTGAGAAAGATGAAAAATTCCCAATTCCGGCTGGTGGGAGTGGTTACTATCGCACGCCGTCGCTGGTTTCATGTTGGTCGTCCGCACCGTTTTTCCATAACAACGCGCTTGGCAAATACACGGGCGATCCATCAGTCGCCGGACGCATGGAAGCTTTTAATGATGCTTCGCAAAAGCTGCTGTGGCCAGATAAGCGCGCGGGTCCGGACTCGATTTGGCGGACCACTCGCGAGTGCGAAATCACGGTCAATGCCGCTTACTTACCGGATTTATTAAAGAAGGCGCTCGCCCATGAAATCGATCCAGACGGCTTTTTCCGCATCGGTCATATTCCCGCTGGCACGCCGGTAAACCTATTGGCGAATGTGAATCCTGGAATGCCATTGAGTGAACTCGTCCCGCTTTTGCTAAAGGTGAAACGCGCCCTGATCGAGATCAAGTTGAAGAACCTAACTGGGGATGCGGCGAAGGAAGTGCTCAAACGTGAGGTCGCTCCTGCGTTGTTAAAAGCCAGCAATTGCCCTGACTTGATCGAGGATAAGGGCCACCCATTCGGGACCAGCCTGCCGGATGCCGACAAGCTCGCACTCATCGAATACCTTAAGACTCTCTAGCACTGTAATTATCATTAACCCCGAACTGAACCTACCATGACCGCAGATGATCTTCTCAAGATGTCGAAGGATGAACTCGACGATTTGTTCGTTAAATCCCCAGCCGGTGAGATTCCAGAAGGTGACACGGATGGCACCGCGATCATCGCATCCGGGACCATTTTCAGCAAAGCGATTTCAAAGTTCGTCACCCACTTCGCGTGGCAAGGAAAAGTGTTTAAGCCGGATAAAAAGGATCCGTCGCGATCCACGCTACGCAATAAACTCACGCTGTTAGGATTCGAGGCAATCGTTGCGCAAGTTTACAAAGACATCAGCTTGCATGATGGCAAGGAGTGCATCGTGCTCGATTATTCCGAGACCTCGACCGTCGCCGGGTGGATCCGCGATGAACTCCGCCAAGTGCAGCCCGGCCTCTACCTTGGCAAAGTTTACGGTCATGCTAACAAGCCGTTGATTCACTTCGCCCTAGAAGTGCTAGCGAAAAAATAGCCCCCCAATTTCATTGTGAACTCGAACGCCAGTCGCCCCCAGCCGCGCGCCGATACCGGCTCGGCGTGGCGCAATTGTGTGAGCGATACTTTTGGTGCCTTGCTGCGCTTCGAGCGTCGCTTCGACCCATGGTTGTATCCGCTATTCGCTGCGGTGCTGCGGGATCCGCTGGCTCGGCTCGCCACCGCCGTGATCAACAGTCAGCGGTCTAACGACGGCTTGAAACTTGCTGAGGAAAAGCCGCTGCCAGATGAGGAGGAGTTTCTCCAATCCATTATCACCACCTTCGAGGCTCAGATGCGCAAGCTCTGGAAACCCGGCGGCGTCGAGCGGGGTGGCAATACGAAAACCCAAGGCATTGTGCGCGGCGAGTTCATTATCCATGGCAATATCCCCGAGCAGTTTCGTCATGGGATCTATGCCAAGCCGCAGACATTTCCGGCATGGGTGCGCTTCTCGGGGCCGGGTCCCTATATCACTCCTGACATTGATGACGTGGGTTTCATGAGCATCAGCATTAAACTAATGGGCGTGCCCGGGCCGAAGCTGATGGACGAGGAAAAACATACGGTTGATATGTTCGGCGTTTCCACGCCGACGTTCGTGACGCCGGATGTGAAGGCGAATGCACAGTTGCAAAAGGAGAGTCTAAAGAACGCGCAGATCTTCTATTTCCTCAATCTCCACCGCTCGCATGTGATGGATCTGATCATGCAATCATTGTTTATCAAAACCCAAAGCAGTCCATTAGAAGCACCGTATTTTAGTTGCGTGCCCTATCTGCTAGGGGAGGGCCGGGCGATGCAATATTCGGTGTGGCCGAAGACGAGCAAGCGCACGCCGATCCCGCGCCTGCCGTTCCGTCCGCCGGATGATTACTTGCGGCAGGCCATGGTGAAATCGCTTGGGGAAGGGGATGTGGAACTCGACTTCCGCCTGCAACTCCAAACAGACCCACACTTGATGCCGCTGGAGAACAACGCGGTGCTTTGGCCCGAGAGACTCTCGCCGCGAGTCTCGGTGGCCACGCTGCGATTGCCCAAGCAGAAGTTCGACTCGCCGTCGCAGATGGAGTTCGCCAAGAAACTTTCCTACAATCCGTGGCACACCATTGCCGAGCACCGACCGTTAGGTAACCAAAGTCGCGCACGGCAGCGGATGTATTATGAACTCTCCAAGCTGCGGCATACGCTGAATGCGATACCTCATTTCGAACCGACCGGAGACGAGGTCTTCGACTAGGACACCATGACCCCCCAATCGAACTTCATGGTCCTCGCGCCGATCCAACCGGAGCGCGAGAACGAGCTTCGCCGCCTGCTCGCCTCGATGAACGACGCGCCCGGGCGGGTGAATCCTAACAACACGTTGATTCCTTTCGCGAAATTCGAGATGCTGCATTTCGCGAGGTTGCTAATCCTCGATGATAAGACCAGCGGCGACGCGCGGGTCTATGGTTTGCCGCCCCGCAAGTTTCCACTCTATCTGGCCTTTCTGGGAGATATGGATGGCGAGGAGGAGGCATTCCTCGAGGATCTGGCCCGCCGCGCATCCACCGGGCTACGGGCGATTTTTTCGTGTTGCCAAGAATTTACGGCTGACTCCGATCTGGTGGAATGGATGAAGCGGCATCGCAGCCCATCAATTGCGAATTATGTCAACTGCCGGGGCCGCACCGTGCGCCAAGTCCGCGAGGAAGCGGCATTGCTGCATGTGCTCGAAGCGCACCTCGCGGCCAACACACTCGAGTTCCAGGGGCTTCCACCGCGGGAGATCCACGAGAAGTTAGGCAGATTTATCGATGCCGAGAAATCCGCAGGGCGCCTTGTCTTGTCCGATGAAGAACCCGCTCCTCTCGGTTGGAGCATCCGCAAGGCGCTGCATCTGATATGTGTTCCCTTGCTGGT
>JAYVEJ010000577.1:0-3655 GCA_043748885.1 Luteolibacter sp.
GGTTCAGGTTTCGGTCTTAATAGCCTAAACGAACGTCTCCTGTTACTGGGAGGCAGCTTGGATATCCTCAGCCGCCCGGGCTTCGGTGTCGAAGCGACCATTCTCGCCCCCATGAAATTATCCAACCCAACCCACTCCCATGAAACGAATCTATCTGGTTGATGATCATCCGATGCTTCTTGAAGGTCTGGTCCGTCTCATCGGTCACAAAACCGACTGGCAGGTGTGTGGTCAGGCCGTCAACGCTTGTGAAGCCATTGAAGCGATTCAATTGCAGTCTCCCGATCTGGTCATGATGGATATCACCCTCCCAGATAAAAGCGGAATTGAGGTGATTAAAGACCTACAATCACTAACTACCGGACTCAAGATCCTCGTATTCTCCATGCATGACGAGATGCTCTATGCCCAACGGGCGATCCGCGCGGGGGCGAAGGGTTATATCATGAAAGGCGCGGCCACCGGAAAATTGATGGAAGCAATCGACCGCGTGATGGCGGGGGAGATCTATCTGAGCGCTCGGGTGTCCAACCAAATCCTGAAAGGTTTGTCCGGCAAACGCGTGCCCGAGCAATTCGGGTTAGAGCGGCTCACCGACCGTGAATTGGAAGTGTTCGAACTTCTCGGCCACGGCAAATCCACCGGTCAAATTTCTGACTTGCTTCATATCAGTCCGAAAACTGTGGACGCCCACCGTTTCAATCTCAAAACGAAGTTAGCCTTACCGGACGCCCAAGCATTGATGCGTCAAGCGATTCTTTGGGTGGAGTTCGGTGGCAAGAATCAACAACATTGAGTTACCCTGTTAGGGGGCGGTGGAGTTAAAAGACCGTTACAATTTCCTTGCACGATGGTGCAGCGATTTGCAACGAATCGCCGCGCGGAGCGGCGGTTGTTTGCGAGTCTCACCGTTGAAAATGAACGAGTTGTCGTGCATGTGGGTGACTGGCACGCGGGTTGCGATAGCTTGGCTCCGAATCCGGTTCACCAAGTCCCCTCGGGCTTTGAGAACCCTCACCACAAACAATACATTAATAATACATTATTATGAAACTAACATCACACATTGGAGCGGGTTTGATCGCCATTGCTCTAACCACCGCAGCGCAAGCTGCATTCATCAGCGGGAATGTAAACTTCCTAGGAGGTGCTGTGCTTCAAAACTCGGGTGGTGCTACCACCACCACTCTATCAACTGCTGCTGGTGTGAAAAGCTGGGTGGCACCCCGGGTTTTAGATGGCTCCGGTTCGTTCGCTGGGTTAGCGGCTAACACACCCGTCACGTTCACCGCGCCTTGGGTTTTCAATCCATCGACTGCCGTCACCCCACTCTGGTCGGTTGGAGGATTTAGCTTCAATCTAGCCTCGTCATTCATCGCCGTGCAAACCGCTGGCTTTTTGTCGATCGGCGGAACTGGCACGGTGAGCGGTCCGGGATTTGAAGCCACCCCAGGCACTTGGTTCTTCTCCACTCAAGGAACTGCGTCTGATGACCAAACGTTTAGTTGGTCATCTTCCACGGCGGCTAATGCCAGCCGGGTCCCGGATGGTGGGATGACACTTGCCTTGTTTGGCACTTCTTTGGTAGGCCTACAAGGCATGCGCCGCAAGCTGCGCTTGCTGTGATGAATAAGCACTAACGATGGCGAAATCCATCTAACGACTATCCCCCCCAAAACGCCCCCCCAACGATCAACCGGGCAGGCATTTACCTGCCCGGTTGGTAGTTCTATAAGAGATCACTTTAATTTGCTATACTTTTAAATCAGCCCCAACGATTCCTACATCATCATGAAATCCTTAATTCCAATCTATAATAATGGATGGTCCCTCCTCGTCTGTACGGCCGCAATGACTGCGAGCCTATATGGGACCAATTTGCGCTTCAGCCTTCTTGGCAATTCCAACAATCAGCGCCTCGGGAGTTCCATCGTGGCGATGGGAGACTTGAATGGCGACGGCTACCCCGATCTAGCAGTCGGCGATCCCGGCTATACCGTGGCAGGCGTGGCCTCCACTTATACAGGTTCGGGACAAGTCTTGGTCATCAGCGGTAAAAATGGTTCTACCCTTTTTACACTTCAGGGCACCCCTGCAAATGATCAAGCATTCGGCACCTCGTTGGCAGCGATCCGCGCGGATGCGGATAGCAAGTTAGACATCGTGGTAGGTGCTCCGGGTGGAAGCGGGGCCGTCTGGATTTACTCTGGCGCGACCGGTTCCTTGCTGCGGACCATCGCAAGTCCGCTTCCCACTGCGAGTTCCTCATTTGGGATCTCGCTGGCCGACGCCGGTGATCAGAATGCGGATGGCGTGGCGGATCTGTTTGTAGGTGCTCCGGGTGCCACCATGCCGGATGGTCGCGTGGTTATTATCTCGGGTGCGACCGGGGCCGTGATTATGCAACTGGGCGTCGGCGTCGCCGATACTGGATTCGGCACCTCGGTTGCGTCCGTCCCCGATCAGAACGGCGATGGTAGGGCGGAGTTAGTCGTTGGCTCGCCGAAATTTTCCTCGGGTCTAGGCCGCGTGCAAATTCTTGTTAGCTCCAATGGAGTCCAACTTGCCGAGCACGTTGGGACCATTCCCGGTGCCCGCTTGGGTTCCCGTGTTGGCATCAATGATGATCGCAACGGCGATGGAACACGCGATTTGATTGCGGGTTCTGGCTCGGGTGGGAGTGGCTATCTACTCTCCGGCACGACGATGGCCGTGATCACCGATCTGACTTTGGCCGGGGCGGCGGCGGACCTTCCGGTCGTGCCAGGTGGAAGTCTCGACATAGATGGAGATGGCGATACTGAACTCCTTGTCGGCTATCCAGGTGCGTTACCGGTTGCTAGATTTAACGTGATCCCAGAGCCTGTTAGCCCACAGCCCGCCGTGTATCATGCGACGGTCGCTAACAGCGGCTTGGGTTTTGCGATTGCGGTGATTCCAGGTTTTGGCTTTGCAGTGGGTGAACCCTTGCGGGCAGGCGGCGCAGTGCATGTTTATACCACTCTCAAGGACGATGATAAGGATGGGGTGCCTAACAAATACGATCATTGCAGGAAATCCATTCGAACTGCCACCGTGGTATTTCAGAAGGTTGATTCGAGGGTGAAGAACCGGCTCAATGGTGATGGCTGCACGTTTGCTGATTTATTCGCCCGCCTCCGCCCGGCAAAAGGCTGGACGAGTCATGCGCAATTCGTGCTCAAGGCGAACGCGTTGATTAAGAAGCTCAGAGCCGCCGGATTGATCAGTAAAAGCGAATCCACCAAGCTCAAGACCGCTGTGGTAAATTGCAAGATCGGCGTCAAAAAGGGTTGAGGGGAAGGCTGATGAAAAACGGCTCCCCACCCCCGGCTTGCTTCTAACGCCGATACTGCCGCCGTGGGCCTCGGTGAGCCGCTTGGCGATGGAGAGTCCGAGTCCCGTGCCTTTTCACCCCCGGTCGGGCGGGTGCTAGTCGCGGAAAATCGCTTGAAGAGAAAGGCGATTTCCCCCGCGACGATGCCCGGCCCGTCGTCACTCACCTCGATCATCAGCGAGACCGCCCCGCGATGTGAGCGGACGACGACCGCGCCGCCCGGCGGGGTGAACTTGATCGCATTATGTATCAAGTTGGCCACGGCTTGGCGAATTCCATCTGATCGATGTTGATTTCACG
>JAYVEJ010000578.1:0-9479 GCA_043748885.1 Luteolibacter sp.
CGCGGCATGATCGCGGGTCTGCTAGAAGATCTTGCCAAGTCCCATGCCGACCGCGTCATCCGCTCGCTGGTCGTGAAAATGAAGTTCGCCGACTTCCACCGCACCACCGCCGAGCGGGCCGGCTATGTCGTGGATCCCGCCGTCTTTGAGGAACTCCTCACCGAAGCGTGGAAACGCGGCAACCACCGCGCTGTCCGGCTGCTAGGAGTGGGCGTGCGTTTCGCGGACCCGAAGGAAGTGGAGCAGATGGAGTTCTTTGGTTAGGAAATGTGTCCCGGCTGGGAGCATCATATCCACCGGTTGCCAGCTCCCACCCGTCCTGCTACCGTCCCGCCATGACAGTAATTAAAAAGCCGGAGTTCATCACCGTGAGTGAATACCTCGCAGGTGAGGAAATCAGCGACACCAAGCATGAATACCTTGGTGGGACCGTCCATGCCATGGCGGGCGCGACTCTCCAGCACAATGGCATTGCTGGAAATTGCTTTGGCCAATTGTATGGCCAGCTTCGCGGAAAGCCCTGCCAACCCTATAACAGCGACACCAAAGTCCGCATTGAGTTTCCAGATCATACTCGTTTCTACTACCCGGATGCCATGGTCGTCTGCCAATCGAATCCACGAACTGACCATTTCCAAAATCAACCCGTCGTCATCATCGAGGTTCTAAGCGACTCCACCCGTCGGACTGATATCGGCGAGAAGCGCGATGCCTATCTCACCATTCCCTCGCTGAAGGTGTTGCTCTTCGTGGAGCCCGACGCACCCTCCGTCACGCTTCACCGCCGCCTGCCGGAAGGTGGGTTCTGCACTGAGCTTCACCATGGAATCGAGGCCGTTATCCCGCTCCCAGAAATCGAAGCCTCGTTGTCACTTGCCGATGTTTACGAGCGCATGGAGTTCACGTCGCCGTCTAACGAGTGATAGATTCAGTGGGTGTCCGCCTTGCCGGCTTTCTGATAGTAGGTGCGCTCTTCCTGGCTAAGCTTGCGGGTGACACCGTATTGTTCCCGCTCGTCGAGGGTGAGTTTGCGGGAGACCCGTTGCGTCGCTAGGCTGTAAACCCACCACGGCTTGCTGTTATAAATTCGCGCCGTGCCGTCGCGGCTGGCGGTGATGATGTAGTCGCCGTCGTTGCTGAAGCGGGCTTCAGTTAGGGTTTCGGTGTGGCCCTTCAATTCGGTGCGCAGGCGGAAGTCCGGCACCGTCCAGAGGCGGGCCACCCCGTCGGCGGCGGCGGTTAGAAGCAAGCTGCCATCGAGGGCATACTCGGCACTTCTCACCGCCACGCCTTGGGAAATGGTTTGCAGAAGTACGCCCGAGACTGGATTCCATATCCGGCAAAATCCGTCCATGCACGCGGTCACCACCTGCTTGCCATTTGGGCTGAATGCAGCACTCATCACGTTGTCGCTGTGGCCGAGCTTGGGGTCGGTGTTGGCGGGGAGGACTCGCAGTTTGTGGCCGTCGTGGGCGTCCCAAAGAGTGGCGGTGCGGGCGTCGAAATCTGCGGTGACGATTTGCGATCCGTCGCGGCTGAAGCGTGCGTCGTAAACCCGGTTTCGCGCCAGCTCGGCAGGGAAGGCGTCTTCCAAGATCAAGCGGTTGAGAATGCGCTTATCGGTTTCGTCGAGGCTGCGCTGTTTGAGTTCCCGGGTCATGGGGCGCAGCACGATCCCGCTGAAGGAGACCTCGTCCTTGAGAGATGCCTCGCGGATGAGTCGGTTCAAGACCTTGATCACGGCCTCTTTGTAGATCCCGGAATCGGTCGATGGATTCGCTAACAGCGCAGGTTCCTCGCCGGTGAGTTGCGCCGCGAGATAGGTGGAAACCGGGTCGGGCGGGGATTTTAACTTGCCGATCAAGTCAGCTAGATTTTCGAAACTGTCGCCTGCGATTTCCCGGCGATCAGGAATGAGCATCAACTCCGCGCTGCCGTCCTCGGCATTCCAGACTCGTGCGCTGCCGTCGTTACTGGCGGTGACGATCCGTTTGCCCGCTGCATCGAACCGCGCCTGATAGACGGTGCCGCCGCCTTCGCCTTGGTGTCCCGAAATCAGAAACTTCGGCCGGCCGTTCCGCGCCTCCCAGACGATGGCGGTCTGGTCACTGCTAGCGGTTACGAGGCTGGAGCCATCGGGACTCACTGAAATCGCGCGGATCTCTTGGGTGTGGCGCAGGGTGTCCGCAGGCGATGGTCCCCAGTTTTTCAGCGGCTTTTCGGTGAAGGCATCCATCGCCCGGAGTTCGCCCGCGTGCGTTCCGGCGTAGGCTAACAAGCGCTCTGCGGTCCCGGCGGCGACCTTCGAGTGATAGACATCGGCGGCCCAGCAGGAGAAGTCCGGCTCGCCCAGCACCGCGATTTCTCCACCGGGCGGCACCTTCCACAGCCGTGCCGAGCCGTCGTCGCCCGCCGTGGCGATGAAGCGCCGGTCGGGACTCACGGCGACGTCCCGGATCCATCCCTTGTGACCCTTTTGGGTCGCTAACAGGCGCAGGACTTTCACGGATTTCGCATCGGGGTAATAGGAACCGATGGCCTCGTCTGCGGCATTGCCCATGATCCAGAAGCGGATCGCCGAGTCGTTGCAAACGGTGACCAGACGGTCGTCCGCGAGGAAGGCCACGTCCATCACCGCGTCGGGGTGGCCTTGGGCTGCAAGCTGCTTGCCGGTGGCCACATCCCAGATCCGCACATGCCGGTCGTTGCCGGCAGTGGCGACGTATTTGCCCGAGGGACTGAGGTCGGCATCATGCAGCGTCTCATGGTTAGATGCTACGAATACCCCGAGCACTTCCGGCGGCAGCGCGGCAGTGGAAATGGTCGCCGGTGCTTCTGGCTCGGGTGTTTTCCCCTCTAACGCCGATTTCACATTCCACAGAATCGCGCTGCCATCGTCGGACGACGTCAACAATTTCCTGCCATCTGCGCTGAAAACGACGTTGCGAATCCGCTTGCTGTGATGGACTCGTCCGCTGCCTAACGGCAATGCCAGTTCCTTGCCCGTTACCGGATCCCACAGCCGGACCAAGTTGTCGTAACCGCCGCTGGCCACCAGGGTGCCGTCGGGGCTGAAGGCGGCTGAAGTCACCCAATTCCGGTGGCCCGTGAATGTGATGAGCGGCTGGCTCAGCACCCGTGGTGCGCCGTTAGACGGCCCGCGGAGCGACTCCACATCCCAGATATAGACGGCACCGTCGTCTCGATAGGTGGTGGTGACGAGGCGCTTGCCATCCGGGCTGAAGCGGGCGCAGGAAACCGTCGTCTTGCCGCCCGGCAGCGCCCCAGGGTCGAGCCTCGCGATTTCGTAGCCGCCATCCACATCCCAAATCCGCGCCGTGGAATCCTGCAACCAAGCAGCGGTCACCAAGCGCTTGCCTTCGGGATCAAAATCGACGCTATAGACCTTCGAGGTGTGACCCTGATAGAGTCTGCGAATGAGCGACTCCCGGGTCGCGGTGCGCAGTGCCATCTCGATCTCGCGAGGGACCGCCTTGCCTGGCTTCTTGGAGTTAGGAAACGCGGCGGCCGCGGATTCGATGGACAGCAGCAGCGCCAATTCAGGATCCTGATCGCCCACGCTGACTGCATACAAAGCTTGCGAACGCGCTTCCGATAGATTCTTGGCGTTTACCGCCTGCCTCTCGGCCTTTTGGACTGCCGACTTGGAGCGAAAAAGACTTAGCGTCATCAATGATAGAGTGATGAGGACGGCGCACCCTGCGCCGATGATTCGCTTGGCATAGCGCATCCGCCGCAAGCGCTTCTTCTCGATGTCATGATCTTCCTTGAGCTTCTGTTGCTCGGCTTCTAGCTGATCTTCCTTTAGCTTGCGGACTAACAATTCCTCCTGCCCTTGCCGCAAGTGGCGGCTGCGGATCACCACCCGCGTCAGCACGTCATGGGTCAGCTCGATGTGGGGAGTGCCGAGGCGATCTTCCCGCCGCAACAAGCGGCGGTCCACCAGGCACTCGATCTCACCGTCAGTTAGATCGGCGAGGATCGCCTCCTCCACCGGCACCGTGGTGCGGAAGCCTGAGGCCGTCACCAGCCGGTCTTCGATAAATGCGCGGTCGCGGGCATCGAGTCCTTCGAGGCTGCGTTTGTAGAAATCATCGAGGATTTGGTCGCTTGATCGTTGCACCTGCTCCAGCGTAATCGCATCCCGGCCTTCTTTGATTCGTTGTAAATTCAGCTCGCTACAAACGAGGCTCAGCAAGGCAGGCTCCACGCGTAGATGTTGAAGTTCTACTCCGCCAGTTTCCGCGCCTTTCTGCGGGATGATTGCCTCGACCTCATTCGCCGCAGCCACGAAACGGACAATTTTTCGAGCGACTGCATCTTCGACCAAATTGCCGCCGGGCTTCATCACCACTTCCAGTGCCTGCTCGCCAGTCATGTGAGTCAGTGCATGGCGATTGTACATCACTGAAGGCATATCTTTACTCAAGCTATCTAACCGCGAAACGAAATCCTCCCGCAAGCTGATCATGAGTTTGTAGTGTCGCTCGCTATAAGAAGCGGGGAGTTTGGCATCGCCCGCCACCACGCACTCGCGGACGCGCGAGGGGATAAGATTTTCCGCCACGGCCGCCAGCTCTTCTTGGAATGCCACGATCTCCGGGCGGTTGCGCCCCAAGGTGAACAATTCCTCGAATTGATCTAATACGAGAACCGGCGTCACTGGCTGATTCTTGGAATCCCAAAACACCACCCGGTGGAGATACTCCCAGAAATCATTGCTCTCGTCTGCTAGTGCTTTATTGAGCACTTCCACCTCCATTTCGCGCGCGGCGATTGCACTCTCGATCTCGGTGCGGACTTGTCTGCCGTAGGGCGTTTTTCCCGAGTGATCCAGCCGGATCCAGACCGGCAGGTATTGTTCCTGCCGCAGTTTCGGAAAGAGTCCTGCTTTCAAGATGGATGACTTGCCGGTGCCAGAGCGACCGAATAGTACCGTCAGAACCTCGCGCCGGACGAGTCGCAGCAGATCGAGCGAATCCTGCTCGCGGCCGAAGAACAGATTCTGGTCGGACTCGCTGTAAGGCAGCAGCCCAAGCCAGGGTTGCACCCCGGCGTCAGCCCCGGCGGCACTCATACCGTTCTCCTTTCCCGCCGCTGGTCGCGGAGGCGTTCCTTGATGTCGGTCACTAACCCATCGAGTTTTTCTAACTTAGAAATCTGCACTTCGCGGAACTCCGCCGGGATCGCTTCATCTTTAGGTGATGTCTCATCGACCAGCAGTGGCATGATGAATTTGAGAGTGTTGAAACGAAACTCCGCCGCCTCGATGGCACGCTTCCATTCGAAGCGGTAGAACCATGGCTTCGAGTCGCTAGAGATTGAAAACCGCGAAATCAGCGGGACAAAGGCGAAGCACTTGAAGATATGGTTTGCGATCTTTTCTTTATAGCGATCACCGGGTTCCAAATCTGTTTCGTCGAACCAAACATCGATACCTGCCTCGCGGAAACGCGCGGCGATGGTGCGGGCGGTGTCGCGGTCCTCGCTGCGGAAACTGATGAACACCGACTCCGGTTCCATATCCGTCGGCAGGCCATCGTCGCCCGCCGCCGCAGGGACTTCCCCCTTTGCGATTTGCCCGAACTTCGCCATCCACCGGAAGTATAACTCACCCACAAATTTCGCGGCGTCGCCCTGAGTGTAAACATTGGTTTTCTTGCGTTCGAGAAAGCCCACCAACTCCCGGTCCTGAAATGATAGATCGTCCGCTAACACCCCCGGCACGCCGACGGAGAACAACTCGTCGCCCTTGGCCGCGACTAGGAAAAAGCGCGTCAGCCAGCCGGGGAAACTGCACCCCAGTGTGAGTAAGCGCTTGTCGCGGAACTGATCAAACAGATTGTGCGGGCGGAAATCCCGCGATTGCAGCCGGTGCGCATATTGCAGGATGTCCTCATCGGTCACCGCGAAGTCGTTCATCGGGTTAAGCTTGCCGAAGAAGTGATAGACCGTGGGACTTGCTTCGGGTTGGAAATCAGCCGGTAGATCCACCACCTTCTCTTTCTTGCAGTAAGCAAAGGTCCGGCACCGCGGTTTACCGGCGAAGCGGACCTGATTGATCGCTTGCTCCAACAGCGAATCAAGCGTCGTCGAAATAAACAAATCGAAGTGAGTGATCGCGGCCAGTTGCCTTAGCGGTTCCGGCGTCGGCCACGCGTGCTCGGCTAGGATGTCGCGAATCTTGTAATAGATCTCATCGCGCTCATAGCCCTTCGGGTGGTGGGGTTGTTGTTCGAGGAACTCGTTGACGACGTGATAGAAACCATAACCCGCCACTAGGTTCTTGGGATCCAGTTCAAGCCGATTCACTAACTGCTGAGCGAGATGGCGATAGAGGGTGATCGGCTTACCCTCCACCTCGAGGATTAACAACTCTGGACCAATCACCGGAATCACCTGGCGGCCTTGGATATCCGCCAGCAATCGCTCCCAATGTCGTTCTTCCAGATTCATAGGCAATCGGAGAGATATAGATCTGCGGCTGTTATAGCAAGCCCCAAGCAGTGGCGGACTCCGATCCGCCATGCCCATGAGCTGCCAATGGGCTGAGAAAATCGCTTCTCATGGCCCACCCATGGTCCGGCGATTCGGAGATCGCCGTTCCCTGGATTTACCACTCGTCTAACCCAAATCTCACTACGACCGCTTCGGCAAATGCCACAAGGGATTTTCGCCGTACTGCTGTTTGATCCACGGGTACAATTTCGCGTTCAGTTCGAAGGTGTAGGGGGAAATGACGATGATTTGCAGCAGCAGTGCGCCCATGTAGAGAGCCACCGTGGCGGCGATGCGGGCGGGATTGAGCGGGCCGGCGGTCACGCGGTGGCGTCCAACGTGGTCCCAGAGGGTGGTGCCTAACCGTTTGGCAGTGAAGATGCTGAGCACTTGGCAAAAAATCGCGAGAAATGGCCAGCCGAAGCCGACGCCAGTGAACATCACCCGCAGCGAACGGCGGATGGCGGCGGGAAGATCGAGCCGCGAGCCGTCGTGGTTTACGACTGCTAGATTGAGTAACCCTTTTCCCGGAGTGGTGCCGAAGTAGTGGAGGAGCAGCGGCTCGATGACGAACCACGGCAGGTATTGGAAGAACATCACCCACGGGTTGAGCAACGCGGCTTCGATGTCTTGGCGGGCGGCCCACATGCCGATCCACCAGAGGCCCGAGTAGAGTGAGAGATCCAGCCAGCGGGCCCAGAATCGCCTAACGTAAAAGGTGGGGACCGGCAGCGCCGGTGGGGTGGGCGAGTCTGGCAGCGCTGATTTTTCTGGAAAAATCAGCGCGGGTTGGCGGGGCTTGGTGACCAGCTCGAACTCGCGGGTGAAGATCCCGATTTCGATCAGCGGCTGCCACGCGGCGAGACCTTCATGCCAGGACGGCGTGCTCGCGGGCAGCTCGCCGTCTTCGATTTTCCGGCGGACTTCGAAGTCGTGGAGAGGGCCGATTTTCTCGCCGTCGCGGATGATCCAGATGTCCATAGGTTAGAGATTTCTGAGAGATTTAGCCGCATCGCTACGGGCCGCGAAGAAGGCGGGGACGAAGGCGGCAAGCGAGCAGAGGATAAAGGCCATGAGTGCGAAAACGGCTTGTTCTAAGGGATTATTGTGCGCGGGCAGGACGGTGAAGCCGGTGAACGACGAGGTGAATGGATCGAACCCGAAGCCACGGAGCGCGGACTGAAGTTCCCCGCGGAAATGGATGACCACCCGCCCTAGGCCCACGCCAAGGATCGCTCCGAGCGTGCCGAGAATCATCCCCTGATAGAGGAACACGCGGACGATCTGGCCGGGTGCGGCACCGAGCGCTTTCATGACGCCGATTTCCCGCCGCTTCTGAATGGTGACGGTGAACATGACGGCCATCATCGAGAACGCCGAGATCAGGATGATGAACGAAAGCATGAAATACATCATTGCTCGTTGCTGTTCGATGAGGGTGAAAAACGGCTTCGCTTGCTGGCCCCAAGTCGTGAGCGTCCACTCCGGACCGAGGGTCTTGCGGGCGGCGGCGGCGAAGGATTCTGCGTTGTAGGGATCGTCGAGGCGCAGCGCGATGCCCTGCACCGCCTGGTCGAGTCCTGCTAGATTTTGGGCGAGTGGCAGTGGGACAAACAGATCAGGCGAGACCGCCATTTGCGATGCCTGATAGACGCCCGAGACCACGGCCTCCTTGGGCAAGACCGCCTTCTTCATGCCTTTAAAAGCCTCGTTATTCATCTTCTCCACGTCGGTTGAGTTGAGATCGGCGATGGCTTTTTCCACGGCGGTCTTGGTCTCAGGCTCGAAGCGAAACTCAGTGTCCGAGGACTCCGCCGCATCCATGGCGCGGAGCAGATCGCCTAGAAGTTCTTGTTCCGGCTCGCGGATGTTATTGTTCTGGATGCCTTCGTCGTAGATCGCGACGAGCGCGGCGTAAACCTCACGGTCAGTAGCGGCGGTTAGAATAAATTTCCCGCCCTCCGCCTTCCAGCCGTCGCGCAGCGCGGCCGTGGATTTTTCCCAAACCTGGGCGTAAGCCTCGCGCAGCGGAGGATGGTCCGTGGCCTTGTAGGCACCCATCACTTCCTTGATGTTCTTGGTCGAAAGCAGCCGGATTTTATCGCCGACACCGATCTTGAAATCATCGGCAAGCAGCGAGGAAATCACCACCCGGTCGTCCAGCCCGAGATCGGCACTGGAGCCGGGAAAATTTTCCATGTCTAACATTTTGGTCACCCCGGCCACCTGCGCCGGGTCCGCAGTGTCGATGCCGCGAAACATCACCGCGCGTTGGCCGCGCTCCTCGACATCGACCATCACATAGTCATACACGAAGGCAGTTGCGGACTCCACATGGGGCAGTTTTTTGGCTCTAGCAGCAGCGTCCGTCCACTCGATCATCCGGCCATCCGGAGCGTTCGGGAAATTTTCGTTTAGCAAAACATGTGGGACATAGCCAAGCAGCCGGTCCTTCACATTGCGCTCCAGGCCCGAGTAAACCGCCATCACCACCACCAACACCAGCACGCCTAACATCACGCCGATCAGTGAAATGAGGCTGAAGGAAGACAACATCGAGCGGCGGGGATTGAGATACCGCCGGGCGAGAAGGAAGCTAAAGGAACGTCGTTTGATGGCGCTTGCTAACCCGCGACGGGCCGGGGGGCAAGTGCTAGTGGCGGGCATCCAGAAGTCGCTAGCTCGGGAAATCGTGCTCTGAGTCACGGGCGATGAAGTCGTGAATGGCACGCAGATCGCATCGCGCCTGTGCCGACCCTGCGATCTTCATCCGGTTAAAATAGGCTTAATTTCTTCCCCTCCCGTCCGGGTAAACTTCACCGACCGCAACTCCGCAGAACTCGGCCCGATCATCGCCTCGAACTCTCCCGGCTCCACCACCGGCGTGAAATCTGGACCCGGGAAGCTCAGGTCTGCGTCGGTGATTTCAAACGCCACCCGCCGCGTCTCCCCGGCGGCGA
>JAYVEJ010000579.1:0-3653 GCA_043748885.1 Luteolibacter sp.
ATCGGTCCCCAGCTCTAACTAACTAAAATTATGGAATGGAAAGGACGCAGAGAGAGTTCAAACGTGGAAGACGCGCGTGGCCAAAGTTCCGGCGGCGGCGGTGGCTTGGGCTTGCTGATGACCATCGGGCGGGTGTTCGGATTCAAGGGGATTCTGATCGCGCTGGTGGTGGGTGGAGTGCTCTGGATGGCTGGCATCGTGGACCCTGGCGCGTTGTTGGGCAATGTCATCCGCCCCAGTGGCGAGGAAAGTGCTAGGAACTGCGGCTCGAGAGATCACGGAAACGCTGATAGCTGTGAGCACGAGGCGACGGAATTTTACACGTCGTGAGGAAATGGATAGTGAGGCTGTTTGAATCATAGTGAATTTGGTTAGGAAAAGTAGTTTTCAGGCTCGGAGTCGTTTAGTTGTCCCTAACTCCCGCGACGCGGGAGGATCATTTGCCGTCAGGGTGCTTTAAGAAATCCTTGAATTCCTGAGGCAGCGCGGTCCCGGCTCCTAGCGTGAGTTCAAACAAGAACGCGACAGCCGCCGCCTCTTTCAGACGGGAAACTGCCGGGCCTTCTTGGACCGCGGCTGCGGGTCCGGCTAGAGCAGCTTGGACTTGTGGGTCCGCTAGATAAATCCGCAGCACTCCAAGCGCGGCAAGGCGGGCGATTTCTTCCGACGCTCCGGCGTCAGCGGTCATCGCGATGTTGTAAGCATCCAGTGCTTCTAACGGCCGGCCGAGATGTTCAAACGCTTGGCCATGGCAATAGGCAACTTGCGCCCGTTGATCGCCGGGCAGTTTCTCGCCAAGCCGTTGGCTCGCGAGTGCCTCGACGCGGTCCCAACTTTTCGCCCGCAGCGCGTCCCACAATGCGTCGATCTCTAACTGCCGGAGGCGGTAACTGCCGAGAGCTGGATCTTTCTGAGATGACCGGAGCGCACTTGCCAAGCTGTCGAGGTCGCCGAGCTTGCGCAGGCATTCCATTTCGTAGAATGCGGCGAACGTGGCGGTCTCGTGCTGCGCCTTGGGGAGGGATTTAATTTCCGCAAACGCGGCCCTGGCTTGCGGGTATTTCCGCCCCTGATAGAGATCCATGGCGACGGCGAAGGCCGGAGTCGTGGGCAGCGGCTTGCCGACAAGATCGGTCGCAGGCGACGCGAGAGGAGGCATGGCAGCCATCTCTTCCGGGATTTCCAAGCCGCTCGCCCGGATCTCCGCAAGGTGCGTGGATTGCGGGAAATCCTTCAGCAACTGGCCTGCATAAAGCCGCGCGAGATCCGCCGCGTTGACGAGCGTGGCGGTGCGGATGAGCTGATAGAGATGCTCCTCGCGGTCCGCCGCCTCGGGGAAATAGAGTGCGAGCTGCAGATAGGCGGCGAGTGCCCCGCGCACGTTGCCGTTCTTTTCGTGGATCAGGGCGATCCCGGCGAGCTTGATGATCGCCGCCGGCCCGGCCTCAGTCGCTGGCACGAACTGATAGACGGTGATCGCCGCCCGCTGCATCCCCGCGGCCAGTGCATCGCCGGCGAGCTTGAGAAAAACGCCGGAATAGCGCATCATTTCGACTGGCTCGATGATCAGCTCGCCACGGTTCTTGCCGATGAAATCTAGCAGCGCTTGCTCATCGTGCTTCGCAATCGCGGCTGCCACCAGCACTTGGAAACCCGCGATGATTCCCGACTCCGGGGTGGGGAAGTTTTGCTTGTTGCGGATGGCGATTTCAAGGTTCTCGTTGCCTGCGGGGAGGTGCCCGAGCCGATATTGGCAGACCGCCATGTTGATATAGAATGCGCCTTGAGGAAACGTGTCGCGGAGCTTGTCGCGCTCATCGGTGAATTTCGCGAATCGGCTAACAGCCAGCGCCCATTGCCTCGCGCCCATCGCCGCCTCGCCCCATTTGAGCAATGCTAATTTTTGAAAGGGATTGCTTCGAATTCCGCGCTGGTTGGGGAAATCTTGGCAGCAAATTTCGAATGACCGCAGCGCGTCCTGCCAGCGCTTTAACTTCATTTCACAAACTCCCTTGTGATAGTAAACCGCTCCGAACTGGGAGCCGTAAGTCTGGAATGGTTCGCTCTTGCCGAAGCGGCTCACGGCTTGGGAGTTGAAATCCAGTGCTTGCTGCCAGCGGCCTTCCTTCATCGCCACTCGCGATTTTTCCACCAAAGTCGCAAGGCTTTCGTTTTGCGAAAATGCCGGAAGGCTCATGAAACAGACGGCAGACAAGCAGGCCAGTGAGCGGCAGAATTTCAAAGTGGGGCACACGGATTTCACGAGTTTGAACATTCGCTCAGCAAGGCATTGATCGGCAGCTTTCGCAAGCGTTCCCGATGCACCGTTCCAACACGCGCCAGCTCCTTGACATCTAAATTGCCAAATGCCAGCTTGCTTACCATGAAGCTCACGCTCGATAAGATGAGTCGGTTAGTCGTTCCAAAGGGATTGCGTGACCGCTTTGCCCTCAAGCCCGGGGATTCGCTAGAAGTCACACTCGAACCCGACGGTATCCGGCTTCGTCCCGTGCAGCCTTGCTCACCCCTCGCCGAGGAAGACGGAATCCTTGTGTGTTCCAGCGAGGTTCCGCCTTCGACATGGGATATCAACGCGTTCATCGACGGACAACGTAACCTGCGCAGCCGTGAGTTAGGTGGACTCTGAACCATGAAAGCCTGCTTTGACACCTCCACTCTCGTTGCGGCATTGCTCCAGCAGCATCCCCACCATGCGATCGCCTTTTCCCGCCTACGGGCCGTCGAGCAAGGTGCCATCCAAGGTTACTTGACCACTCACGGCCTTGCCGAACTTTTCGCGACCCTCACCGGACTGCCGCTCAAGCCGCGTCTCCTTCTTAGGGATGTCCAGCACCTCATCCAGAAATCCGTGTTGAGCCATTTCACGCTCATCCCACTTGGCCCTCAGGAGTATCTGGACGCCATCGCTCTAACGGTCGCAACCAACCTTTCCAACGGAGCGATCTACGACGCCCTCCATCTCATCGGTGCCAAGTCCGCCGGATCTACCGCGCTCTACACGCTGAACCTTCGCCATTTTCAAGCCCTTGCTCCTGGCGACTCCCTGATCCTGCCACCCTGAAGCTCCGGGACTTATCCCACAGTCAGCCAACTTCCATCTTGATCTGTTCAAACGCGCAGTCTTGTAATGGTCCCCATGAGCGTCAAACTCTTATCCAGCCGCCTCAAGCAGACCTTCGGCTACGACGAATTCCGCCCGCTTCAGCGGGAAATCATGGAAGCCTCGCTGGCCGGTCGCGACGCGCTGGCCATCCTCCCCACCGGCGCGGGGAAGAGTCTCTGCTATCAGCTTCCCGCGTTGGTCCGCGAGGGGCTAACGGTCGTCGTCTCGCCGCTCATCGCGCTGATGAAGGACCAAGTGGACCAGCTCGAAGCCAGTGGCGTGGCTGCCACTTTTCTCAACTCGACCCTTGATGGAAATGAGGCCCGCCGCCGGCTCGACGGCCTTAACGCTGGCGACTATCAGCTTCTCTACGTCGCGCCCGAGCGCTTGATGCTGCCGGATTTCCTGTCGCGTTTGCAGGGCTGGAAAATCGCCGCACTGGCGGTTGATGAGGCGCACTGCATCAGCGAGTGGGGCCACGATTTCCGCCCAGAATACCGCCGCATCAAGGAGGTGCGGCAGTTGCTTC
>JAYVEJ010000580.1:0-3652 GCA_043748885.1 Luteolibacter sp.
CGCCGCAATCGCGGGGCGAGTGGAGCGGCGTCAGGCCAAGGTCGGAGTGGGACGGGCCTTAGGAAAGCGGCTCGAGAGGTTTCACTGCCACGGGAGTGACAGTCGGTGGAGTGACTTTTCCGCCGAGTTCTTCCATCAGCTTCATCCCTAGCAGGCCGGAGAGTGCGCCGTTAGAGCTGCCTTCGCCGCCGGTGATGAGGATGTCTGGCATGACCTTCACTTTGTCTTTGCCGATGATTTCGGCGATCTTGGTGCGGGTGAAATTGTCGCCACCCATGGCATTGACTTGGAGCTGATAGGACTCGGCGTTGGCCTTGCCGATGGCGAGAATTTTCTCGGCTTCCGCGTTACCGGTTAGGGCGATGCGCTGGGCTTCGGCGGCGGCGAGGACTTTGGTGCGCTCGGCCTCGGCTGAGGCGTTGAGGCGGACGCTGGCGGCGTCACCCCCGGCCTTTTTGACGGCGGCATCGGCCACCCGCTCGGCGATCTGGACGCCTTGGTCAGCTTGGACGATCTGCTTCTGAATGTCGGCGATGGCGGTTTGTTTTTCGAGGTTCTGGCGGGTTTCCTGGGCCATCCGTTGGGTGTCGTAGGTGACCTTTTGTTCCTCGGCGATCTTGCGGTCGGTTAGGGTTTTCATGAGCGACTCGGGCGGGACGATGTCGCCGATGAGCGTGTCCACGCCATTGACATTGTATTGGTCGAGAACGGTGTTGATGTGTTCCCTCGCGGAGGCTTGGCGTTCCTTGCGGGTGGAGAGGAAGGAAATGACGTCGCTGTCCTGGGCGCTGTTGCGGAAGTAGTTGCCGATGGTCGGCTCTAACACCTGCGAGACGAGGTTGTTCATGTTGCCGAAGCGGGCGATCACCTTGCTGGCCTCGACCATCGGGATGTGGATGATTTGTGAAACGTCGAGGTTGAAGGGGAAGCCGTCTTTGCTGCGGACGGTGATGGTGCAGAGGTGTTTGTCGAGCTGATGGGCCTCGCTGCGGGCGTTGGCCCAGTTGAGGACAAGGTTGGTGGTGGGGACGTGCTCGACGCGCAAGATGTAGGTGTTTAGCGGGTATTTCCCGGGGCCAAGTGGCTCGGCCCAGACGCCTTTGCTGCCTTTGGCCACGATGTTGCCGTGTTTGAAATCGAGCCCGCTCACATCCACGCCGTCGTCGCCATAGTAGCTGATAACGACGCCGACTGAGCCGATAGAAATTTCCGTCATCGGGATTTCCTCGATGTGAACGAACCAAGTGTTGAGGAAATACGAGCCTGCTAGAATCACCTGCGGCTGGAGTCCGCGGCTGCCACCGGCGGCGAGGAAGGCATCGGCATTTTGGAAATTGCTGTGGCCCTCAGTGACGCGGCCGGCGATCTGACCTTCCGGCAGCGGTGCACCGTCTAACGTGGTGACGATGCCAACCATGTTCTCGCTGATCTGGGTCATTTTCGCCAGCGTGACCTCGAACAGGAAGGCGTTGATCCGATAGGTGCCGGGAGTGAGGAAGGCGGCTTGGCGACCTTTTTGTCCACCGGAGCGCAGGAACATTTCCGCGTCTTGGAACATCTGGCAATCGACCCTGCGGGCGAGCACCGCACCGGCTAGCAGCTCACCGCCGTCCTTGGACATGATCAGGCCGATCAAGCCGTCGGGGATCACGGTTAGAGGTTGCAAGGTGATTTCAAATTGCCAGATCCATTTGCAGAAATAGAGGCCGGGGGCGAGCGTTTGCGATTGAAAACCGGCCTCACCATTGAGCGCGATGATGCGTCCGCTGGGGAGTTCCTTGTGCTCGCCCATGATTACGAATTTCTTGGTCACTAGGCCGATCCGGTCTTCTGGCACGATAACCACCCCGATCACTTGTAAGACTTTCCTGTAAAAGACGATGCTCAGCACCAGAGCAACCAGTAATAAAAGCCATAGAGGGTGCAGCGCGAGGGTTTCCAGAATTCCTGCTAGATAGCTGGGTGGACCAAATGGTGTGGTTTGCATAGGCCGCCATCTAGGTCCAGCTCCGGTCTAACGACAATTCCAATCGCAAAGGAAGAATGTAGGTGGTGGATGTTGCCTCGCTGGTGGAGATCTAATACATGGTCGCCATGTCTGAATCTGTCCGTGCCGACAAATGGCTGTGGGCCACCCGCTTTTGCAAAACTCGCGGCCACGCGGCGGACGCGTGCGCCACTGGCAAAGTGAAACGCAACGGTCACCCGCTCAAGCCCGCATCGGCCGTCCAGGCGGGCGATCTGTTGGAAATTCCGTTCGCCGAAGGGCCGGGAGTTAGATCGATTTCCGTGATCGCGGTGATCGACAAACGGGTGGGTGCCCCAGAAGCGCAGGCTTGTTACGAGGATCTAACGAAGCCGGAAATCTATGAGGCTCTGAAGCTCTGGCACACGGCGAAACAGGAAGCTGCCAAGGGCCGCCCCACCAAGCGCGACCGGCGTGAGATCGACAAGATCCATGGCTTTTGGGACGAAGCTTGAGTGAGCCGCTAACAAAAAATCCAGGTCCGACCGATGAGGCCGGACCGGGACGAGCGCGGGTGTTAGTTTGCTTTATTCAACTCCTCCAGCGGCGGGCGGCGGCGGTCCGTTGGGCCGGAGTTCTTCAGGAGAAAGCTCACCATCGCCATTTTTGTCGAGCGTCTTGAGTGACTCTGGAGCGTCCGCGAGTTCTGGCGCGGAGATGGTGCCATCGTGATCGACATCCAGCGCCGCGATCAGGGGCGGGACCGGTGGTTTGTCGGGCGGTGGATCTTTTGGGTCCCTTTTGTCATTGGGAGGAGGCAAGCGCAGTTCCTCCAAGGTGATTTTGCCATCCCGGCTTTTATCAAATTTTTTCAAAACATCCGCCGCAGCTTGGATCTCGTCGGCGGATAGTTCCTGGTCGTGATTCGTGTCAAAGACGGCGATCAGCGGCGGCACGGGTGGCGGTCGCCGATCCCCGCGAGGCGGCGGTAGTTGGGCCGAGGCGGTGACGCTCGCGACGAGGGTGAGCATCCATTGAATGGTCAGTGGTTTCATGGCTTTGGTTAGGTTGAGGTTATTTTAAACGACACGAACACGGTTACGCATCGGTTTTGATAGGTGGCTTCCCCGGATGCAATTCCTTGCGGGAAATGGTGCCATCTTCATCTTTATCCAATGTTGCCAATGATAAAGGAGCATCCTCGATTTCACTAGCTGATAGAGCGCCATCCTTATCGAGATCGAGCGCCACCATCAGGGGCGACGGGCCTTTAGGAAGTGGTGGCGGGGGTTGTTTGGTTTTGTCTTTCGGCGGACGGGGCAGGAGTTCCTTGCGGGTCAACATGCCGTCGCCATTTTTGTCGAGGTCGCCCAGCGCCTCAGAGGCATTGGCAATCTCGTCCGGCGAGAGTGCGCCATCGCGGCTGGCATCGAGCGCCACTAACAACGGTTGTGGCGGTGGTGGGCGGCGGACAACCGGTGGCTTTGGTTCTTGGGCGCTGGCGGTGACAGTGGCGGCCAAGACGAAGAACAAGTGGAGGCGGTTTGCTTTCATAATTTGCTGGGTTGTTAGTTTGTTGTGGGTGCCCCTCGCAGGAGGAACACTGCCGATGGAACGGCTGCCGTGTGAGACTGGTGTGTGGATACACCCTCAAAAGTGTAAAATTTGTGTAAATCCTGTGGGCGC
>JAYVEJ010000581.1:0-3647 GCA_043748885.1 Luteolibacter sp.
TCCGCATCCGCGAGTTTTTGCTGCGCCCGTTAGAGTGGAAGGTCGCGGGCTTGCGCGACGGAGTGTTCACCGCCCTGCATGCGACGGATGACCAGGAAACCGCAGTTGCCACCTTTCGCAAATACGACCGCTCGGTGCTGCCAGTCATCGACCGCCATGGCGGTCTCGTCGGCATCGTCACCGTGGATGACATCCTCGATGTGGCGGAAGAAGAGGCCACCGAAGACATCCACAAAATCGGCGGCATGGAGCAGCTCGATGAACCGTACATGGATATTTCGTTAGGGAGGCTGGTGAAAAAGCGCGCCACCTGGCTGGTGGTGTTATTCGTCGGCGAGCTGTTCACGGCCACCGCCATGAAGCACTACGAGGATGAAATCGCGAAAGCCATCGTGCTGAATGCGTTCGTGCCGTTGATCCTTTCCAGTGGCGGCAATAGCGGTTCCCAAGCGGCCACGCTGATCATCCGCGCGATGGGCATCGGCGAAGTGACCCTCAAAGATTGGTGGCGGGTGATGCGGCGGGAAATTTTTTCCGGATGCTCGCTCGGGCTGATCCTCGCCGTGTTGGGGGCGCTGCGGATCCTGATCTGGGCCTCGATTTTTCCAAACATCTATGGCAACCACTGGCCGCTCATCGCCATCACGGTGGGGATTTCCCTCATCGGGGTAGTGCTATGGGGAACTCTATCAGGGTCGATGTTGCCCTTCCTGCTCAAACGCCTCGGGCTGGACCCCGCGACCTCGTCCGCGCCGTTCGTGGCCACGCTGGTGGACGTCACCGGACTGGTGATCTACTTCGCGGTGGCGGGTGTAATTCTTCATGGGAGCCTGCTGTAAAATCCGACTCCATCTAACTCCCCCGCATGTTTAAGACCCGCCACTCCGCTCCCGGCTCATCGCCGGCCACCTTGATTCCCCACCTCGTCGATGGCCAAATCGTCCGCCCGACCATTCATCTCATTGAGTATGATAAGGATCATTTTGACGAACGTGAAATCACCGACCTCGCCGATCTCGGGCCGCAACTCCACCGCCGCGGAGTCACTTGGATCAACATCGACGGCCTTGGCGACGTCGAGGCACTCAAAACCGTGGGGGAACAATTCAACCTTCATCCACTTGCGCTCGAAGACGTCCTCGATACCGGCCAACGCCCTAAAGTCGAGACCTTTCCTGACTATCTATTCATCGTCGCGCAGATGGTCTATCAGGATCAAGGCTCCTCCATCTGCGGCGAGCAAGTGAGCATGTTCCTTGGTAAAAATTTCCTAATCACGATTCAGGAGGAAGCGGAATATGATGTGTTTGAGCCTGTCCGCGAGCGCATTCGTTCAGGTCATGGTTCGCTCCGCAAAGCCAAGACGGACTACCTTGCCTATGCATTGTTAGATTCAATTATAGATCACTATTATCCGGTGCTTGAGAACCTCGGCAATGCCATCGAGGAGCTAGAAGATGAGCTGCTCACACGGCCGTCCCGCGAGATGGTGCTGACGCTGCATGAATACAAGCGCAACCTCTCGCAACTCCGCCGCTTCATCTGGCCACTGCGCGATGTGGTGAACTCGCTGCTCCATGATACTTCCGGCTATGTCACCACTCCCACTAAGGTTTTCCTGCGCGATTGCTATGACCACACGGTCCAGTTGATGGATCTGGTAGAAAGCTACAAGGAACTCACTTCCGGGCTGATGGAACTTTATCACTCCAGCGTCGGCCTACGGACTAATGAAATTATGCGGGTGCTCACCGTCATCACCTCGATCTTTATCCCACTCACTTTCATCGTCGGAGTTTATGGGATGAATTTCGCCCCCGAATCTCCATCGGGCAAAAAGCTGCCGCTCAACATGCCGGAACTCTATCAGCCACACGGCTATATCGGACTGATGATGATCATGGCCATCATCGCCGTGGTCCAGTTGGCCATCTTTAAGAAAATGAAGTGGCTCTAACAACCGCGGCTGGAGCCTCCGGCTCCAGACCGTTGCCGGGGCGTCCCGCCCCGGCCTTGATTCATCTCCTCACTTCACCCTTGCCGCAATTCCCACCCCGTTTACCCATCCGCCATGCCCGACGCTGTTTATGTCCATGATGCCTTCGCCAGAATCGCTGACCGCTACGTGCTCACCAACCACGTCCTGAGCGGCGGCATGGACATTTGGTGGCGCAAGGTGGTCACCGCCCGCATCAAAAAGTGGCAACCCGCGCGGCTGCTAGACGTCGCCAGCGGCACTGGCGATCTGGCCTTGGAAATCCAAAGCCAGTGCCCACAATGCGAGGTCATCGCCTCGGATTTCTGCGCGGAAATGCTCGCCCACGCCGCCAGCCGCGGCATCGCCCAAACCATCGTGGCCGACGCGTTGAAACTGCCGTTTCCCGATGGGGAATTCGACGTGGTCACTGTCGCCTTCGGCCTGCGCAACATGGCCGACTACCCCGCCGCGCTGCGCGAAATGCACCGCGCTCTCAAGCCCGGCGGACGCTTGGTCATCCTCGATTTTTCGCTGCCTAACGGCATCATGCGTGGACCTTACCGTTGGTACCTCCACAACGTCCTGCCTCACCTAGCAGGCTGGCTCACCGGCCAGCAAGACGCCTACGAATACCTCGGAGGTTCCATCGAACAATTTCCCTCCGGCACGGCAATGACCGCTCTGCTGGAGACCTGCGGCTTTGGGAAGACTAGTTATACTCCGCTCACGCTGGGAGTGGTGACGGTCTATGAAGGAACCTGTTAGCCCATGAACTTCGATCGACTGGCACCTTTCTATCGGACGATGGAAAGGTTCACCGCCGGCGGCAAGTTGCAACGCTGTCGGTTGGCCTATCTGGAAGAAATTCCAGAGCCGCACAAAGTGTTACTCGCAGGCGAGGGCCACGGGCGATTTCTGCCGGAATGTGTCAGGCGATTTCCCAATGCGCGAATCGCGGTGGTGGATTCGAGCCAGCGAATGGTGGAAATCGCGCGCCGCCAAGTGGAATCGCCACGGGTCGAGTTCGTGCTGGCGGATTTCCTGCAATGGGAAGGACCACCCGGGGCCTTCGATTTGATCGTGACCAATTTTTTCCTCGATTGCTTCCCGCCGGACGAACTGGCGGTGGTGGTTAGAAAGCTAGGTGAACTGGCGGCCCCTCAAGCGGATTGGCTGCTGGCGGATTTCGAGATCGCACCCGCCGGCCCGGCCCGCTGGCGCAGCCGGTTGATCGTGGCGACGCTCTATCGGTTTTTCGGGATCGTCACCGGCCTCAAGGCGGACGCGTTGGTCCCGCCTGATGGGGATTTGAAAAAAGCCGGGTTCACACGACACCGACGCGTGACGAGCGAGTGGGGACTGCTGAAAAGCGAGTGGTGGCGGCGTTTCCAACCGCCGAGCCAAATTGTGATCAAAGGCATGGCGGTTGAAAAACCGCCGCCACAGCCTCGGAATCCCTGACCTCGAGTGAGAGCCAACGTGGCTGATGTCCGTTAAATCAAGGATTTTGAGGGTAGGGGTTCTACGACAGTCCGAGTTGTGAGAGTGATACCAAATCGCGGCACAAGGCTCCGGGCAGAATGCCAGTTGTGTTCTTAGAATGATTCCAGCTTCCTTAGCCCTCTGAATGTGACGAAATTGTCACTTGTACGATTCGCTCGTACCTGCC
>JAYVEJ010000582.1:0-3644 GCA_043748885.1 Luteolibacter sp.
GATGGAGGAACTCAATCTACGGCGCGAGACATTTCAGCCGAATTGGAACTACTCACTCGCACCAAAAACCATCATTTGATTTTGCGGGCGTCCTAAGCATCATACAAAACTGCGAGCCATTGGTGTCCGGTCCGTCGTTGCCCATTTGCAAAGTGCCCATCGCATCGTGGCGCAGGCCGGGCACGATTTCGTCGGGAAATAGATACCCGGCATCGCCCGCGCCGGTTCCCAAAGGATCGCCGCCTTGGACCACCAGGCCCGGGACGACGCGGCACCAGATCAAGCCGTCGTAAAACGGCGTGCCGCGTTTTTCACGCGGCCCTAACAACCCCTCGGCAAGGCAGATGTGGTTGATCACCGTCAGCGGAGCTTTTTGGTAATATAGCTCGCAAACCACCACTCCCGCCTCAGTTGTGATTTCTGAGTAAAGGCCGTCTGGCAAATTATAGGGATTCTGCGCCGTGCTAACTTCAGCTAAACCCGCCGCCAAGGTGAGCAACCAGATGATGCAAAAATTTCGAGTGGTCATAGGAAGGTTACTGCTGCGGGAGTGGTTGGGTGGTGATGGTGGACTGCTCCGCCGTGTCGGAGCTTTCACACTCGTCGGCATGTCGGCCAGTGTGAAAGCGAGTCGGCTGATAGATGGCTAGCAGAAATTGGGAGAATGAGAAGCCAGAGAGCACAAAGCGGCTTGGCAGCGTGGCTTTAGAAAGTTTCGCGGTTGTCTTCACCCTTTGCCCGGTTCGCGGGATTCGCGGTGGGGCATGGCGTTTCAGGGAAGCGGGTTGAATCGATGGGCAGGCCTCCTATTAGAAACTCCGCAGCGCGGGTTTCTGACCAGTATTCGCCGCCGTTGCCAAAGGCTTCGAAGCCGACGTGGCCACCGGTGGCGGGGCATTCGAAATGGAAGAAGGCACTGGCGGCGGCTTCCTCGCGCGGGAAGCAGCCGGGGCCGAGAAAGGGGTCGTTGGCGGCGTTGACGAGGAGGGTGGGCAGGGTGATGTGGGGGAGAAATTGGCGGCAACTGTTGCGAGTCCAGTAGTCGGCGGCGTCTTTGAAACCGTGGATGGGAGCGGTGTAGCGGTCGTCGAATTCTTGGAAGGTGCGGATGCGGCTTAAGCCAGTTAGATCGAGTTGGTCGGGAAATAGGCGTTTTTTCGCGCGGATCTTGGAGCGCATTTCCCGGAGGAAGCGCTCCATGTAGAGCCGGTTAGACGGGATCGAAAGTTGGTGAGACGAGCAGGCGAGATCGCAGGGCACGGAGAAGGCAACCGCCCGGCGGAGCCGTGGGGAAAGGTCTGCGGGTCGCTCGCCGAGGTATTTGAGCGTTAGATTTCCACCGAGGCTGAAGCCGATGAGATCGATGGAGGCTGCCGGATGATTTCCCAAGGCATGGGAAATGACAGCCTGCAAGTCCTCGGTCGCGCCACTGTGATACATGCGCAGCAGGCGGTTAGGCACGCCGCCGCAGCCGCGGAAATTCCACGCAAGCACGTCCCAGCCACGGCGGATCAGGGCGGCGGCCATGCCCTGGATGTAGCCGACGGACGAATCCGCTTCGAGGCCGTGGGAGAGGATGGCCAAGCGCGAACGAGCGTTTCCTGACCATTTCAGGTCAATGAAATCGCCGTCCGCCAGCTCGAGTCGTTCGGCGCGGGTGGTGACTTGGGCGAGCCGCCGGAACAGCGCGGGGTAAATGGTTTGGGCGTGTCCACCGGGGAGCCAGAATGGGGCGCGGTGGCTCGAAGTGTGAATCAATGGCATGAAGAGCTGGCCGGGATCTAGTCGGAAATGGGCCGCGCTGCAAGCCGGTCTCGCGCCTCTGCCGGATGCCAGACAAGTCCATAATGTCGCTTGTCATCCTGCCGGAGCCAGTGTAGCCCACTTGCGGCTAAGGGGAATTCCTAGCCAAACAAGTCATGACAATTTTCATCCTATGGTGCCTTGGGGGCATCGCCGCCGGTATCGTGTTCGCCTCATTTTTCGAGTGGCATCTCCACAAATACGTGATGCATCGTCCGCTGGGGAGTTTCCGGTATGCTTTCCAAGCGCACGCGGTGGTCCATCACAAGACTTTCAAGGCGGATCACACCTATCACTTGATCCATGAAAAGGACAAAGAGACCATCCCGATGGCGTGGTGGAATGGTCCGGTGCTCGTGGCCATCGGCATTCTTCCATTCGCCGTGCTGGCTTGGGCGATCGGACAATGGGCGTTCGTGCTGGGCGGCTTCATCGCCTTCGGTTCCTACTATTGCTTCTACGAATACATCCATTGGTGCATGCATTTGCCGAAGGCTCGGCGGGTGGAAAAACCTTGGTGGTTCCGCAAGCTCAACGGCCATCACTTGCTGCATCACCGCTACATGCACAAGAATTTCAACGTCGTTTTACCGCTCGCCGATTTGTGCCTCGGCACGCTGATGCTGCGGGCGAAGACCCACTTCGCGCAAGCGATGGGACCCTCGGTTCCAAATATCCAGCCGCTCGCCTGATTTTCCCGCCGAAAGAGAATGCTGGATCTCTCAGTTCGGATTTGCTAATTATCAAGCTCACCCGATTGAAACTATGAAATCCCTACTATTGATCCCGATCCTCGGCCTTGCATTTTTCGCCAGCTCGTGCCGCACCGTCACCCCGGTTGATCCGATGACGGGCAAGCAAACCTGCCGCTGCCTTCCCGAAAATTTCCGCGCTGACGGAAGCTGCTGCAAGCATCGGGTGATCCGCGAGAAGTGAGCTGCGGGAAAAGCTCTACCTAGTCAAAAGCCTCGTCCATTCGCATGGACGAGGCTTTTTATTTCAACTGAAAAACCCCCGCCCGGCCAAGTGAGATAGCCACGGTGTGAAGGCGAGTTCTGGACAATGCCTCGCGGAAAACGCGGCGAGTTCACGCTGGCTGCGGGTGCCATCCATCAGCGCCAGCACCTCGAAATGCCGCGCAGGAAAGTCGCACGGGACGTGCCAGGCATCGACGACGGGCAAGCCATGTCGCGCGCAGAGCAGTCGCAAGGAATCGAGCTTGGGAAACTCCGGCGGCTCACTGGCAAAGCTCACCGCTTCGATCCGAGGTCGGACCCAGCCGCTGGTGATTCCATGAAAAATCTGGCGGGCGACCTCTCTAGGATCGTGGCCGATGATGACTTGCCTCACCGGCACGCACGCTGGAGCGAACGAGCGGATTGTTTGAAATATCACCTGCGCCCCGGCATCTAGCGGCTCGCTCCCGGCGCGGACTGCCAAATCCAGCACCACCGCAGACGAAACTCGCACGGCCACTGGCGCGTCGTCGCGGCAGAGCACGCCCGAGCGAAACGTCCGGCCCGCCGCCTCGTCCACCGCAAGCTGAAACTCTAGCGGCGTCAGTCCACGATTTCGCAATTCACCCAGCATCTCGTCACTCAACCCAGGCGGCAAGTTCGCGCCGGGATCGGACTCACCTAACCATTGCAGCCCCGCATTGGCCGCTGCTTGGGCGAAGCGATCCAGCGGCCACGGGTCGTTGACCGGCCCGAAATCATCGAAAGCCAAGATCGCCGGTCCTTTGGCGAACATGTCGTCGATGATCGCCGCTTCGGGATCACCGGGCATTGTTAGTGATTTCAAAATAGCCAACGCCTCCATCGGATCCCCTCCCCTCATCT
>JAYVEJ010000583.1:0-3642 GCA_043748885.1 Luteolibacter sp.
GAGGCCGCTGGTGATGGTGTCGCCGCCTTTGCCGGAGCCGAAACTGTTTTTCCAACCAAAACCCTGAGCTGCTAGGCAGGCCGCTTCCGGCTCATCTCCCACGTTGGTTGCCGGGCCGGCACCGTGAGTTTTCCCAAAACTATGACCGCCGGCGATGAGTGCCACCGTCTCTTCATCGTTCATCGCCATGCGCCCGAATGTCTCGCGGATGTCCCGCGCCGAGGCCAAAGGATCGGGGTTGCCGTCCGGTCCTTCGGGGTTGACGTAAATGAGGCCCATCTGCACGGCAGCTAACGGATTCTCCAAATGGCGACCGTGGATTTTTCCATCCGCGTTGTCGTCGGAAACGAGGACCCCGCCATCTTTGGCGACGCCCTCCGAACCGTGGGCGTAGCGCTTATCGCCACCTAACCACTCGGTTTCCCGGCCCCAATAGACGTCCTGATCCGGCTCCCAAGTGTCATCCCGTCCGCCGCCAAAGCCGAAGGTTTTGAAGCCCATTGATTCGAGTGCGACGTTGCCCGTTAGAATCATCAAGTCGGCCCAGGAAATTTTCCGGCCATACTTTTGTTTAATTGGCCACAGCAGGCGACGCGCTTTGTCCAAGCTGACGTTGTCCGGCCAACTGTTTAGCGGGGCATAGCGCTGCTGGCCGCGACCGCCGCCGCCACGGCCGTCGCCGGTGCGGTAAGTGCCGGCGCTGTGCCATGCCATCCGGATAAATAAACCGCCGTAGTGGCCGAAGTCAGCCGGCCACCAGTCTTGCGAATCCGTCATCAGCGCGACGAGGTCTGCCTTCAATGCCGCCAAGTCGAGGCTGTTAAATTCTTGGGCATAGTTGAAGTCCGCGCCCATGGGATCGGACTTCGAAGAATGTTGGTGGAGCATTTCAACCTTCAAGCGGTTAGGCCACCAATCGCGGCTAGTGGTCCCACTGCTAGGCGCGTGGTGAAATGGGCACTTCGCGGAAGGTTCGGTTGCGGATAATGGAGCGTCGGTTGTCATGAGCTATCTCGAGTGAGGGATGAAATAAATGGATGGGTGAATCGGCGATTGATTCGCGGCTCGGCGACGGACCGTGACTCAGATTTCGCGATCCGCAAAGACTTCCCTGTGGCGGCTTGCGATTGGTATTTTTTCTGAAAGATGCCGCCAATTCCTGCTTGTATGGGTGCGGACCAACCCTATTTTCCCGCCATGTTTCGAAGAACCACCCTCGCCGCCACCTACCTCGCCAGCTTGAGCCTTTTGCACGCAGAAATCGCAGTCGAACAAGTCGCCAAAGGATTCGACCGCCCGGTGTGGGCGGGTGTCCCGAAAGGCATCAAGGGCAAGCTCTGGGTCATGGAGCAAGGTGGCCAAGTCTGGATCGTGGACGATAAAACCGGCGAGCGTGAGAAGGAGCCGTTTCTCGACGTCCGCCAAGACGTGACGCGCAAGGGCAATGAAGAGGGACTCCTAGGACTCGCATTCGCCCCGGATTTCATGAAAAGCGGGCGCTTCTATGTGAACTACACTGATAAGGAAAAGCAAACGAGGATCGTTAGATTTACTTCAGAAGATCGGAAAACGACTCAACATTCCACCGAGGAAGTTATTCTGAAATACCCGTCCGAGTTTGAAAACCACAATGGCGGATGGGTGGGATTCGGTCCTGATAACATGCTCTACATCGGCAACGGCGACGGTGGCTCGGGCAATGATCCTAACAACCATGGCCAAGCGCTGGACACTTACCTCGCGAAGATTCTGCGGATCGATGTTTCGCCCAAGACCGGCTACAGCGTGCCCGCTGATAATCCATTTTTAAAAGAGAAGGATGCCAAGCCCGAGATCTGGGCTTACGGAGTCCGCAATCCATGGCGTTGCTCGTTCGACCGCGAGACTGGGGATTTCTGGATTGGCGACGTCGGCCAAAACAACTGGGAAGAGATCAACTACATGCCGAAGGGCAAGGCGTCCGGCGCTAACTTCGGGTGGAGACTGCGTGAGGGAGACAAAGAAACACCCGCCAAAGAAGTCGGCGGACCACTTCCTAACAATGCTATAGAACCTGTCTATGTTTACCAACACGGTGGCGGTGAAAAGGAAGGTTTCTCGGTGACCGGTGGCTACGTCTATCGGGGACCGATCAAAGAACTTCAAGGTCGCTATGTATTTGCCGACCACCAGAATCCGCGGATCTGGTCGTTTATCTTGAAGGGCGGCAAGGTTACCGATTTCAAAGATCATACCAAGGAGCTCCAACCGAGTGGTGGGCGGATCAATTTAATTCCTTCGTTCGCGGAGGACAATGACGGCAACTTGTTCATCGTGGACATGACCGGCCCGATCTATCGGATCGTCGGTCGTTAATGATTGAATCAGGCAGTGCTCGTCAATGACACCGCGCCATCGGAATCCCGGATCAAGCCCCGCAAATTCCGGTGGCTGGCATCAAGGTGAGGGTCTGCCGCAAGCACCCGATCCGCAAGCGCTCGCGCCTCGCGAAGCAAGGCGGTATCCGCTAAGAAGTCGATAAAGCGCAGCGCAGACAAGCCACTTTGCACGGTGCCTAACACATCGCCGGGACCACGCAGGCGGAGGTCTGCCTCGGCGATTTCGAATCCGTCAAAAGTTTGCTCGAGGACTTTGAGCTTGGCCATGGCCTCGGGGTTCTTGCCGTCGGTTAGGAGAATGCAATAGCCCTTATGCCCACCGCGACCGATGCGCCCGCGGAGTTGGTGAAGCTGGGCCAGACCGAAGCGCTCGGCGTGATGAAGGATCATGACACTCGCATTCGGCACATCCACACCCACCTCGATGACGGTGGTGGAAACCAACGCTGCGATTTCCCCATCGCGGAAACGGCGCATCACGGATTCCTTTTCTTCAGGCCGGAGTTTGCCATGAATTAATCCGACCTGATGATTCGTCAGTCGCTTCCGCCATTTTTCATAAGCCTCGGTGGCGGACTCGGCCTTGAGGGACTCGCTCTCCTCGACTAGGGGATATACAAGATAAGCTTGGCGTCCTTGAGCGAGCTGGTCTTTAACGAACTTAGTAACATCCGATTGCTTCGCGGCGATTCTAACCGCAGTGACGATCTTGCCGCGTCCGGGAGGTTTCTCATCTAGCAGGGAAACATCTAGGTCGCCATAAATCGTCATCGTCAACGTCCGAGGAATCGGGGTGGCGGTCATCACAAGCACGTCTGGCACCACCCCTTGGCGGATGAGTGACGCCCGCTGCGCAACGCCGAATTTGTGCTGTTCATCAATCACCACCAAGCCGAGATCGCGGAAGGAAACCGAATCATAAAGCAAGGCGTGGGTGCCAATGATAATCTGCGGCTCACCTTCGATTTCGAGATGATTCATTTCATCCCGATTGCCCGTGCGCAAGGCAACGCGGATTCCTAACGGTTCGAGCCAGCGACGGAAGGTTAAATAGTGCTGCTCCGCTAGGATCTGAGTGGGTGCCATCAACGCGGCTTGGCAACCCGAGTCGATGGCTAACAACATGGCTGCCATGGCGACAAAGGTTTTGCCAGAACCCACGTCACCTTGTAACAGACGGTTCATCGGGCGGGCGGTCCGCAGATCTGCAAGGATTTCCTTGATCGAACGTTTTTGTGCGCCAGTTAGATCGAAGGGCAGGCTG
>JAYVEJ010000584.1:0-3642 GCA_043748885.1 Luteolibacter sp.
ATCACCGGGCAGGGCATCGTTTGCACCGCTTCGCGCACCCGTTCGGGGTGGACCGGCGTCTGATAGCGTTCCACTACGGTGCGACCGTGGATGGTTAGACCGTCGATGGCATGGCTGCGGAAAATTTCTAGCAGCGCGGGAAACTCGTCATCAGTGGTGTAGCCGAGCCGGGTTTTTACGGTGAACTTTCCGGGGATCGCCTCACGCAGAGAACCTAGCAGGCGGTTGACGGTTTCCGGGTTGCGGAGCAGACCGCCGCCGGCGTCCTTGCGGCAGACAATCGGTGCGGGGCAGCCGAGATTGAGGTCGATGCCGGCGATGGGGTAGTTCGCCAACTCCCGCGCGCTGCGGAGGAGGCTGTCTAAATCGCGACCGATCATCTGCGCGAATACGGGTCGGTCCGTTTCATTTTCCACGATGGAGCGGAGGATGTAGCGGTTCAAGCAGGAGTCGGGATGGACGCGGAAATACTCGGTCACGAACCAATCCGGCGCCCCCCGCCGCGCGATGATCCGCATGAACGGCAGGTCGGTCACGTCCTGCATCGGCGCGAGTACCAGCGCGGGCCGGTCGGGTGGAAGGAGGTCACGCATGAAGCTAGCCGGGATGGCACATTGCCGACCGCGCCGGGTCAAGAAATTCAATTGACATCAGAGGGCTGTTATCGACCCTACGGCTGGATTGGATAACACCGGAGGTCAAAGTGGAAAGTGATTTATTACACACCGAAAAAATTCTAGCAGATCGGAAGACGTTCTATCTCGATCTCAAACAAAACTCGCGCGGTATGGTCGTGAAGATCACCGAAGACGTCGGCGGAAATCGTGATACCGTCATGGTCCCCGCCGAGATTCTCGGGGACTTCATCGCCGCACTGACCGACATCAAAGCGACGGCGGACGAGCAGGAGTGAACCTCAGTCCTCCCGCTTTCGCCTTGCTGAAACGGGAGGAGTCGGGAAGGCTGCGGCACAAGATTTTCCATGCCTTCTAACCCGTCAGTCAACGTTGCCCGACTCACTTATCTATTAATCTGCGAAGCGGCGGGGGTAGCGATCGCCCTCAGCACCAAGGGGCTGATCGACATCTCGATCAGCAACGGACTGCTCGGTGGCCTTGGAGTGGCAGCGTTTTTTATCTGGATCGAGACTTTGATGAAGGGCTTCACTTTGAGGGGGTTTTCCACAGCCAGCTTCGGTCTCGCGGTCGGATTGTTTTGCGCATGGTTGCTCACGCGGGTGGAAATTTCGAGTCTGCTAGAGCTAGCATTTCGCGACAAGCTCATGACCGAAAGCGGCGTCTCGGGGGTGGAGTTGGACGTGCTGCGCTTGACGGTCAACGTGACTTTGTTCGCCAGTCTCGGCTTTCTCGGGGCGGTGCTGGCACTGCGCAGCAATCGCGATGATTTCGCCTTCATCATTCCCTACGTGCGGTTCCGCCAGGATTCTTCTTCCGGCCAACCGGTGGTATTAGACGCGGATGCAGTGATGGACGGGCGGGTATTAGGGATTTTTCGCTCGGGCTTCCTTCACGGGCGTTTGATCGTGCCGCGCTTCGTGCTCGATGATTTGCAGGCGCGGGTGGAGACCGGCTCGAATGCGGATCGGCAACGGGCGCAGCGGGGGTTGGATAGTTTAGAGGAAATGCAAAAGGCACCAGACATCCAGATTTCCATCCATGACACCGCCACTAACGGCGAGTTGGAAATCCATCATACCCGCCTGATAGAAACCGCCCGCTTGCTCGGAGCCCGGCTGATGACCGTGGATGAAAACCTCGCAAAAGTCGCCAAGATCCAGGGGCTGGACGTGCTCAACATCCACGAACTCGATGACGCGCTGAAACCCGATGTGGTGGTGGGCGAGCGAATCCGCATCGCGCTCGTCCGGCCGGGAAAAGAAGAACATCAAGCCGTGGGATATTTGCCGGACGGCACCATGATCGTCGCCAACCACGCCGCGCCCAAGATCGGCTCTACGGCGGATGTGATCGTGGTGAGCACCTTGCACACGGCCACCGGCACGATGGTTTTTGCGGAACTCTACAAGCCGGGTTGAGGGGTTTCGAAAAAGAAAACCTCCGCCGCAGGATCGCGCAACGAGTCCACGAAGCGCGTCCATTCGCGGCGCTCCTCCGCTGTCGGCGCGGCGGGCTGATGGTCGGCACCGACGTTGGCAACGAGGAACTTGATAGGCGTTTCCGCGCCCGCGCTGGAGCGGACCTTGGCGTGCAGCGCGAGCATTCTAGCAGGTGACAGCGACCACCCTTCCGCCAGCAGGACAATCCCGGCGGGTGCCTTGGCCAGTGCGCGGGAGGTCTCGTCCTCAGCTCCGGGATCTAACACAGCGACCGGCAGCCACGCGGCGGGATGCACGCGCAGGCGGCGCAGGAGAAACGGACGGAGCGCTTCCGCAGTTAGCCCGCTGCCGCCCACGTCGAGGACGAGCACTCCGTCGAGCGGCAGTTCGTTAGTTTCTATCCGGTCAGTGCCGGTGATCTCTCGCCACAGTGCGCGGTGATGGCGGGCTTGGAAATCGAGGCGAGCCAGTGCTTGGCGTCCTGCCTGCCAGGCAAGAATCCACAGGATCGCTCGTGGCAATAGACCCCAGAAGAGCGTGGCGGCTAACAGGAACTCCCACCATGCCGCAGGTCCGGGTGCGAGGCCAGCGTCGCGGCCCGGCAGCCAGCGAGATGCTTCGATCACTTGCGCGCCGGGCACCGCATCCGGCCACCACGCGGCCCACGGTGCGGATAGAAATTTCACCGAAGTCTCCAGTGCCGAACGCATCGCCAGCTCGGTGGTGGTTTCCCAATAGAAGCCGACGTGTTTCACCAACACCAGCCCCGCCAGTCCGCACAGAATGCCGAGGTTGAAACTAACACCCGCCGCTTGCACCAAGCGGGCGAGCCGCCAAAGCACCGACGCGCGGGGTGCGCCGCCGCCATCCATCAGGCGGTTCCACCAAGCATCGTCGCGGTTACCCGCGAGGCGGCGGGCGAGTCTGCCCGCGACGGCTTGCACGCCGCTGAAGCCTTCTGCCGCGCGCCGCCGGACGAGCCAGCCAATGGCTGCTAGAATCAACACCAGCCATTGCCCGCCGATCAAGATCGCAAGGAATAACGTCACGTTGATGCCACCGCGCTCGCGTTCTAACATCCCAAGCGCGGAAGAAATCCCGCCGAGAAAAGTGACGAGCGACAACCCGCCGCCGACAATGGAAAGCGCGGCGGAAAATTTCCGCCCGGCGGCGGTTTCCTTTATTGCCGCAAGCCACACTCGCAGTCCGATGCGGCGGGCCGCCGCAGGCTGGAGTCCGCGACTGGCCGCGATGACAGCCGCTCTAACGTCGGGCGGGGTGCCGGTGGAGGTGGCGAGCACTTGCTCGAAATCGACCAAGTTTTCCAAAGTCCAGCGCGGTGAGTCGTTGGCCATCGGAGTGAATGGTCTAACCTTTTTTGGCGACCTGTTTGCGGAACAGCGGGATGAGTTCGGCATCCATCCAAGCAAAGGCGGCGTCGAGTCCGTCCGCTTGATAGAGTCTGCCGATCGAGGCTTCCACCCGAGTCGGGTTGCCGAAGGCGCTGAGGAAATCGTTAGAAGTCAGGCGGGTGAACCACTCGCCGTCCATGGTATTGCGCTCGC
>JAYVEJ010000585.1:0-3616 GCA_043748885.1 Luteolibacter sp.
GTCGCCGATTTGTTTGTGCCATTTGATGAGGGTGCCCTCGGTCATGGTATCCGAGAGCTTGGGCATTTCGATGTTCACAGACATGTTTTTAAATAGGGATAGGAGTCGGGCGGGAGAATGGGAAAAAGTCCGGGCATTTCCAGCCTTTTTACCGGGAGAGGAGGAAACAAAAAAGCGCGGGGAGCTCAAGTCTCCGCCGCGCTAGGTTAGATGGTGTGAAATTAACTCAAGGAGCGGTTACGCTTTGAGTGAGTGGGAGCACTCTCATCGTTGGAATCAGGCCCAGATTCGGACTACCGACGGAACCTTGCACGCTGGCCATCCGCATGGTGGATTCCGAAGTGGTGCCGCAGCAATCTTTCTTGGGGCAGTAGTAGCGGGTGCAGATGCCACAAGGAATGCGGACCTTTTTGGTGACGGTCTTATACCGTGGAATCCGCTCTTCGACGGTTTGGACCATGCCGCCTTTGCCGCTCTTCGAGTCGCCGGGCGTCATCACTTCCTTGGTGACGATGTCGTAGTGGCAGGTTTTCACTTGGCGGGTCTCGGTGCGATAACCGGCACCTTGATTGACAAGGCCGAACATCGAGCAGCACGACGAAAAGCCGAGAGATACAGCAATGAGGGAGGCGAGAAGAACTAGGTTTTTCATGTTAGGTAATTGTTAGGAAGAAGAGCAAGAGGAAAGGTCATTTCACATGCAGCAGCACGACGACAAACTGAGGGCGATAGCTGCGGCGGCAACGATTGTGGTTAGACGTAAGAACATAGTGAAGATGCTAGGAACGAGAGCGGGCTTGGCAATAAAAAAGACGTTGGTGTTGTAACAGCTTCGGCAGCTTGTCAGGCAATCGTTAGAACTTTCTCCACGATCCGGCGTGGATTCGGAAGTTGTTCGTGCTCAATGTGAGGTGAGTAGATGGATGGGGCGTCGATAGAGCAAACCCGTTTGATCGGCGCGTCGAGGTAATCGAACGCGTGATCTTGGATGAGCATGGCCACCATCGCGGAAACTCCACCGAAAGGCTTGGACTCATCCACGAGGACAACGCGGTTCGTTTTCATCACCGTTTTGAGAATCGCATCCTGATCCAGAGGGCGGATGGAACGGAGATCGAGAACCTCGGCGTTGATGCCGTGCTCGCTTTGAAGGATTTCCGCTGCGGCTAAGGCATGAATCACCGAACGACCGTGGGCGATGAGGGAAACGTCGGAACCCTCGCGCTTGATGTCGGCTAGACCGAGAGGGACGACGTGGTCGCCGTCCGCTGGATCTGGAACTTCACCGGTGGTGCCGTAGAGCAAGGTGTTTTCCATCACATAGACTGGGTCGTTGTCGCGGATGGCGGCTTTGATCAAGCCTTTGGCATCGGCAGGAGTCGCCGGAGCACAGACTTTCAGGCCAGGAAATGCGGCGAACAAGCCTTCCGGGATGTGTGAGTGGGTGGCTCCCACACCGGTGCCGCCATTGGCCGGACCGCGGACGACGATCGGGCAATTGCAAAGGCCACCGGACATGTAGCGGACGCAGGCGGCGTTGCTAACGAGTTGGTCGAAGGCCACGGAATGGAACGACCAGAACATCAGCTCCATCACCGGGCGGACGCCAAGCATGGAAGCACCGATGCCCATGCCGATGAATCCCGCTTCGGAGATCGGTGTATCGACGACGCGCTTGTCGCCCCATTTTTTCCAAAGGCCTTGGGTGACTTTGTAGGCGCCGTTGTATTGGGCGACTTCTTCGCCCATCAGGACGACGTTTGGATCGCGGGCCAGTTCCTCGTCGAGTCCTTCACGGAGGGCTTCGCGGTAAGTGAGAATGCGGGACATGGAAAATTTCTAAGGGGTGAGGGAAGGTGCGAGAAATGGCTCAGTCGTTGAAGAAATGACGACCGATCTTGGAGGCGGGCGTGTTGTTGTCGGACTCCCAATACACATCGGTGCTGATGTCGGCAATGGTCGGTGCGGGGGATTCATCGGCAAATTTAGCGGACGCGGTCGCTTCGGCTTTCGCGAGATCGTTGATGGTTTTAGCAGTTTCGGCAGTCAAGACACCTTCTGCCAAGAGCTTCCGCTCGAAAACCATGATCGGGTCATGATTGGTTTTGTAATCTTCAATCTCTTCTGGCGTGCGATATTTCTTATGATTCGCGTCGGCAACGCTGTGGCCGTAATAGCGGTAGGTGTCGATTTCCAGCACAGTTGGCTTGTGTTCCTTGCGAGCCCGTTCCATGGCGATGTGGGCCTTCGCTCGAACTTCGTAGAGATCTGAGCCGTCCACGACATCCCACTCGATGGCATAAGCCTCGGCGCGCTGGGCAAGGCAACCGCTGTAGGCCGAGGAGCGCTGCTGGGAAGTGCCCATGGAGTAACCGTTGTTTTCGATCACATAAACGACGGGGATTCCGAAAAGGGAGGCGATGTTCAGCGACTCGTGGAAAGCACCTTGGTTGACCGCGCCATCGCCGAGATAGCAGAGGCAGCAGCCTTCCCGGCCGAGGTATTTCAAGCCGTAAGCCAGCCCGAGGCCAAGCGGGGTCTGGCCGGCGACGATGCCGTGGCCACCCCAGAAATTCTTATCCGGGGCGAAGAAATGCATCGAGCCACCCTTGCCTTTCGAGCAGCCGGTTTGTTTGCCGAACATTTCCGCCATGCACTCGTTCATGCCCATGCCGACGGCCAGCGCGTGACCGTGGTCGCGGTAGGCGGTGATGAAATGATCGTCTGCCGCGCCTAGGGAAATGGTCCCGACTGCGACGGATTCCTGACCAATATAGAGGTGCAGGAAGCCAGACATTTTGCCAACGGAGTAGAATTTTGCTGCAGCGCTCTCGAACCGGCGGATCCGCACCATTTGGGTGTAGAGTTCGATTTTTCGTTCAGGCGTGAGCGACCGATTGATGGGCGAGCTGGCGAAATCGAGTTTGGAGGGACTGGCGCTGGTCATGATGGGCGTAGGAAAAATAGGTCGGCAAGTTGCAACGCTTACTTGGCAAGTAGCGGGTCGGCCACAGAGAGGGTCGGCTTGGGAAGGCGGAGTTGCGCACCGGCGAAGATTGCGGTGAAAAGCAGGTTGGCGGCTGCGAGATTCCGCAGGAAAACCCAGGAAGGGAGACGGGATCCCGGAGGTCCGGCCCAGAGCGACTGCCACAGCCCGGTGAGGGATTTTTCATACATCGGGTCGCCTAACCAAGCCGCCCCGTTGGTGATGAGGTGAAACACCCCGGCGGCGAATAGCGAGCCAAGGAGTAGAATGGGTAGGCCTTGTTTGGAAAGGGCTTTGCCCAGAAAGAAGGTCGCCACGAGGGCGAGCAGCGTCGTTGCAAAGATCGACAAATCAAAGACCGGACCCCTGCCGAACGGGTAGGTCACCGCCCAGATACCAAATGGAATCGCAAAGCCGCGCCAGCCGGGGGCGAGCAAGGCACCGCAGAAAAACAAGGCTGCCAGCGGCTGGAAATTCGGCTGAGACTCCGGTAAGACGCTTCCTAAGATGCGGAATGCGATGAGGAGTCCGACAATGAGACCGAGGGGCAGGTAGCGGTGCATGGCGCGAGAGAATTGTTGATTTTCGGTGGCGCGGCTAGACCAAAATCTCGCTTTGGAAAAGGTTTTT
>JAYVEJ010000586.1:0-3610 GCA_043748885.1 Luteolibacter sp.
AATTAGCACCCGCAGAAATTGAGCTTCTCCACGCGATCACGGAATAGTTTATGGCCGGAAATGGGATAGTTATCGGGTGTCGCCGCAAGCACCTTCCCCCCACACGGGTGCCGCGAATTACGATACTCTCCCCCCAAAAAAGTCGGTGGAGGTTGATGGCTCCCCCTTCAGCCTCCATCGATTCCTTGTTCCATAGGTTTGGTAGGCGTCACCATTCCCAGAGAAGCTCCAGGGGGACGGCTAGGATTTTCGGCCCGTCGAGCTGAAGGACTGAGGAGCCGTCGTAGAAGACGATGCCGGATTGGAAATCGTTTCCCGCTTGAGCCGCCAACCGGCGCAGACCGTTGCCGTCCGAGTGATGGAACGTGGTGGAGGCTTTCACCTCGACTCCCCAGACCTTGCTGCCGCGGGTGAGCACCACATCCACTTCCACCTGGTCCTTGTCCCGGTAGTGCCAAAAGCGCAGGTCGGGGTCGGTCCAGCCGGCTTGGGCGATGAGTTGCTGCAGCACGAACGACTCCAGCAAGCGGCCGAATTTGTCGCGCTTGGTCAGCCAGTCGTCGTTGGAAATTCCCGAAAGCGAGGCTGCGAGGCCGCTGTCCACGAGATGGACTTTCGGCGTTTTGATCAGGCGCTTGGCGGAGTTTCGATGCCACGGCGCGAGGCGGCGGATCAGGAAAATCCGCTCACGCACGGTGAGGTAGCGTTCCACGGTTTGGCGATCAAGTTTCAGGTCGTTGGCGAGTGACGCGGTATTGAGCAAGCTGGCGGTCTGGTGAGACAACATTTCAAGTAGCCGCGCGACTTCCGCGCTGTCCCGGACGCGAGCCACGTCATGGACATCGCGCTCGATCACGGCGCGGAGATACTGGCGGTGCCATTGGCGGGCGCGCACATAGCCACGGCCCTGCGGCTCCGGGTAGCCGCCGGAAACGATGCGACCGGGCAGCGTGGACCGAGCCATGCTGGTTTCGCGAAGGCGGTTGTCCACCAAGCCGTTTTCCAGCCAGCGGGCTAGAAACTCGCCGTCGGCACGGGATTTTTCCGCTTCGCTCAGCGGGTGCAGATAGAGACACTCCATCCGCCCGGCCAGTGAATCCGGCAAGTGGGGGAGTTGCAAGAGATTGGCCGAGCCAGTCAGGAGGAAACGCCCCGGGCGACGGTTGTCATCCACGGCGCGTTTGATCGCGAGCAGGAGTTCTGGGGCCCGCTGGACTTCATCGAGCGTGATGTTTTCGGGAAATTGGCTGATGAACCCTCCGGGATTCTTGATGGCGGCCGCGAGCAAGTTCGCATCGTCCAGCGTGAGGTATTGTCGGCTTGGATCGAGCGTGCGCGCGAGGGTGGATTTCCCGCACTGTCTCGAACCGAGCAGGCAGACCACGGGCGTGTCCGCCATCGCTTCATCTAAAGCACGCTGAATCCCCTGTGGCAGTAGGGTTCCGAGACCGTCCGTTTGTGGGATAAGGTAGCGTCCAATTGTGGTATTGGCACCGTCCAATTGTGGCATGGGTGTTTCCTAAAACTTCCCTATCGCATCCGGGCTTGATTGGGGAAGTGATGAGGTTTAGTCCCTGCGGCCCGTTTTCATGTCTGTCTCTCCTTACGCCATTCCCTCGCCCGCGCTTCAGCGTGAGGTGAAACGCCGCCGCTCGTTTGCGATTATTTCTCATCCAGATGCCGGCAAAACCACGCTCACGGAAAAGTTCCTGCTTTACGGCGGCGCACTCAACCTCGCCGGCAGCGTCACCGCCCGGAAAAATCAGCGCGCGACCACCTCCGACTGGATGGACTTGGAAAAGCAGCGCGGAATTTCCGTGAGCTCCACCGTCTTGCAGTTCGAATACAAGGACTGCGTCGTCAACATTCTCGACACGCCGGGGCACAAGGATTTCTCGGAAGACACCTACCGCGTGCTAACCGCCGTGGACGCCGCAGTGATGGTGGTGGATGCCGGCAAGGGGATTGAGAGCCAGACGCGGAAACTTTTCGAAGTCTGCCGCCGCCGAGGCGTGCCGATTTTCACCTTCATGAACAAGCTCGATCGCCCGGCCCGGCCGTCGATGGATCTGCTCGACGAGCTGGAGTCGGTGTTGGGAATCCATGCGTTTCCGGTGAACTGGCCGCTCGGTGATGGTCCGCGCTTCCGGGGCGTTTATGATCGCGAGCAGAAGCAGGTGCATCTGTTCCAACGCACCGTCCACGGAGCGTTTCGTGCGCCGGTGGCGGTGACCGGGATCGAGGACGAGAGCGTGAAGGACGCGGTGGAGGAGGGGACTTACCGGCAGGTTTGCGATGAACTCGAACTGCTCGAAGGCGCGGGTGCCGACTTCAATTTGGAAAAAGTCCTCGCCGGTGAACTCACGCCCGTCTTCTTCGGCAGCGCGGCTAACAACTTCGGCGTGCAACTCCTGCTCGACCGTTTCCTCGAACTCTCGCCCGCGCCGACGCCGCGCGAGAGCGGCGGGATGATGATCGATCCGGCGTCCGAGGAGTTCTCCGCGTTCGTCTTTAAAATCCAGGCGAACATGAACCCGAAACACCGCGACCGGATCGCCTTCGTCCGCATCGTTTCGGGCCAATTCAAGCGCGACATGGACGTGATCAACGGCCGCAGTGGCGAGAAAGTTAGACTCGCCAACTCACAGCGGCTCTTCGCCCGCGAGCGCGAAACCGTGGACGACGCCTTTGCCGGCGATGTCGTCGGCCTGGTGGGGAATTACGATTTGCTGATAGGCGACACGCTGTCCTCGCAGCCCGGCGTGACCTTCGATGAAATCCCGCGTTTCGCGCCGGAGTGCTTCTCGTTCCTGCACAACAAGAGCACTGCGAAATACAAACGTTTCCGCGACGGCCTCCAACAACTCCTCAAGGAAGGCGTCGCCAGTGAGTTCGTCCTAATCGACCACGAAGGCCCGCAGATCCCGTTGTTAGGCGCGGTCGGCCCGCTGCAATTTGAGGTTCTGCAATATCGGCTCGAAGGCGAATACGCCGCTGAGACCCGCATTGAGCAGGCGAATTGGTCGCTTGCCCGCTGGCTGAAACCCCAGGACGGCGACCCGCTCGCGCCCGAAGCCCGGCCATCTCTATCACTCGGCGCGGCACTGGCCCGAGATTCTAACGGCTGGCTGGTCGCTTTGTTACCCAGCGAGTGGGCCTTGAAAACCTTTTCCGATAAGAACGAGGACTGGATCATTTCTGAGCAGCCGTTCCCGCCGCCTCCCGCCCGATAGATCTGGCTCGTCGGATAGAAGAGGAGCCGTGGATGGACACCGAGGCTGGAGCAACTACTTCGAGTATGGCTATCCGCGCATAGCATTCCGGCCCAATCTAGGTGGCTCCCTTAAAATCCCGGGCTGAGCAGTATCTAGCGGGAGCCGCCAGTAGGAATGCCCCGCTGATTCCGGCTTCTTGGCCGAGCGCGGGCGCGACGACGTAGTCCGGCTCTAACAAGGGAGGGAAATAGCCGCCTGCGATTTCCAACAGCTTGGCGCTGATCATCCCATGCAAGCCTTCCACCTGCGAAACGCCGCCGCCGACGATCACTCGTGCCGGGGAAACGATGGCTAACAGCGAGAGCACGCCATGGGCGAGATACCACGCCTGCGTC
>JAYVEJ010000587.1:0-3594 GCA_043748885.1 Luteolibacter sp.
GCGCAGATAAAAATGATCGCGGGTTCTGGCCAGCAACATGGTTCGGTCTATTTGGACTCCACTTTCGACCAACGTCTTGGGGGACTTGATGTTGCGTTAAGCTTGTCAGCCCAACTCTCTGGTGCTCTAACGCGTGCGACTTCGCCGATCTGGATGGACACCTCGGCCGGTGCGGAGTGCGAGGAAATCACCACCGCACTCGGCGGTGCGGCGGAGGTTTGCAGGCGCAGCGGCTCAAACGCCATCGAGCGATTCACCGGTCCGCAAATCCGCCGCTTTTTCAAGACCGATCCGCTCGGCTATGAGCGCACCAGCCGCATTCACTTGGTGAGTTCGTTCATCGCTTCGGTGATCGCCGGGAAGTCCGTGCCAATTGACTTTGGCGATGGAGCTGGGATGAATCTCCTCAGTCTTTCCAAGTTGGGCTGGGATACAGAATTGTTAGCAGCGACGGCCCCGGATCTCGGGGCCAGACTTTTGCCGCCGACCGCCGCCACCACGGTGCAAGGCGCGGTTTCGGCTTATTTCGTGAAAAAATACGGCGTTAGCGAAAATTGCCGCACCGCACTTTTCACCGGCGACAACCCGGCCTCGCTGGTCGGGATGGGCGCGACAGATCCCGGCAAGGTGGTGATTTCTCTGGGCACCAGCGACACGTTTTTCGCCGCGATGCCCGGTCCGAAGACCGACCCTAACGGCTTCGGTCATGTCTTTGGAAACCCTGCCGGCGGCTTCATGTCGCTGATTTGTTTCCGCAATGGCTCGCTTGCGCGCGAAGCCTTGCGAGACCAGCTCGGCCTGGATTGGTCGGCGTTTGACCGGGACGCGCTGGCCGCCACTCGGGAGGCGGCTGGGAGAAACTTGATGCTGCCATTTTTCGGCCCTGAAATCACTCCGCGGCATGACTTCAGTGCGCCGGTGTTAGATGGCTCGACCGCTCCGGCGCTGCAAGTCCGCGCACTGCTAGAAGGGCAATTCCTCAACATGCGACTGCACTCGCAGTGGATGGAAGTGAAGACCGAGCGCATCCGCCTCACCGGTGGGGCCGCGAAAAATGACGGGATCGCCCAGCTCGTCGCAGACATTTTTCAAGCGCCAGTCGAGCGGCTCGACGTGCTAAACTCAGCCGCCCTAGGCGCGGCGCTGATCGCTGCTGCGGCGGATGGCCATGACCTGCAGGCGCTTCAGGAAATTTTTTGCAAAGCCACCCCCGGTTCCGCGCTGCTGCCGGATCCAACGCTAGCCGATGTTTACGCAGACGCGCTCGGCCGCTTTGAAACGCTGCTCAGCGAAACGTTGACCATTTCCGGCAACTCTCCTACCACTCCCCCGCCATGACGATTGACCACTACGCGAACCGGTTTGTATGCGACCTCGTGGCTTACGAGCCGGGAAAACCGATTGATGAAACCGCCCGCGAACTTGGGTTAGATCCTTCTCAAATCGTTAAAGTCGCCTCTAACGAAAACCCGCTCGGACCTTCGCCGTTGGCGAAAATCGCGATGCGCGCGGCGATCGAGGATGCCCATATCTATCCAGACGGCGGCGGCTACCGCTTGCGCAGCGCCATCGCGGATTCCTTCGGAATGGACCTCGCTAATGTCGTGTTAGGAAATGGCTCTAACGAGATCATCGAGCTGCTTTGCCACACCTTTCTGAACCGCGACGCGGAACTCATCGCCGCAGAACATGCGTTCGTGGTTTACAAGCTGATGGCCACCTTGTTCGGCGCGAAATACGTGGAAGTGCCGGACCCTGGCTTCATTCACGACCTAGACGCGATGGCGGATGCGATCACGGACAAGACGCGGTTGGTGTTCATCGCCAACCCTAACAATCCGACCGGCACGATGGTGGACCAAGCAGCGATTGATCGCTTCATGACGCGGGTGCCAGAGCATGTGATCGTGGTGTTCGACGAGGCGTATTTCGAATTTCCCGACTCGCCGCCGGACGCGCTCAAGTATGTGCGGGATGGTCGGAATGTCTGTGTGCTGCGGACGTTTTCAAAAATCCACGGCTTGGCTGCCTTGCGGGTCGGCTATGGCTTGGCCTCAAAAAGCGTGGCCACCTTGCTGCAAAAAGCCAGGCAGCCGTTCAACGTGAATGCCATCGCCCAAGCCGGTGCGCTTGCCGCGCTGGCCGACACCGATCACATCGAGAAGACCCGCTCAGTGAACCGCGCGGGGATGGCATTTTACGAACAAGCGCTGGCTGAGCGAGGGCTGGAATACGTGCCGAGCTTTGCCAATTTCCTGCTCATCAAGACTGGCGAGGGCGACCGAGTTTTCCGGGAAATGCTCAAGCAAGGCGTGATCGTCCGCGCGATGAGTAGCTACAAACTTCCCGACTGGGTGCGGATTTCTATCGGCACTGAATCGCAAAACCAACGCTGCCTGGAAGTGCTAGATTCCGTGCTCAGCGCCACGGCGGCGGTGTAAGTTTCCCGTCCCGCGTTTGACAGATCGCATTTGATTCCCTACTGGTTCGCCGATTTTAACCATGGCAGTTCCCGCGATTTCAAATAACCAGAGAGAGTTCCGTTGCAAGCACTGCGAAGGGAAAATTCTCATCCCCAAGGATCTTCCGCCGACGACTGGACCGTGCCCGCATTGCGGTGAGGTGATCACCTCAGTAGCGGATGAAATCCCGCTGCTGCCGGTCGCGAGTTCTCCGCCGCCGATCGTGGTGCCCGTCCCCCGTGAGTCGGTGGCAACGTTTCCGCTGCCAACGCCGCCGGTGAATCCCGAGTGGAAGCCGACAGTCGAGCTTCCGTCGCGGGAAGTTCACACGACCCTCAACCAGCCGAAAAAAAGACCTGCAGCCAAGCCTGCCAAGCCGCATCGCAGCGGCCTGATTTCAGCGATGCTGGTGCTGCTGGCGCTCATCTTGTTAGGCGGGGGGGTCGTTTGGTTTGCCGCGAAAGAGCTGGGCAGAAACATCGAGTCGCCCACTCTCAAAATCGCCGAGAAGGACCCCGCCATGGTTGAAGCGAACTACATCCGCAGCGGTTGGCAAAAAGACGCCTATCAGCTCCTCCGCGGTTATTTGGGTGCCACTGGGACCAAGGATAAACTCCCGTTCATTCTCAACGGCAGCGGCTTGGCAACCAAGGTCGAGACCTTTTACCGCGACCGCGGGATCAGCGATGCAGACACCCCGGCGGATGCATTCTCGATCTACGAATTGTCTGAAGACGACCGCAAGCGCGGCTTATTCATGATGATTTATGACCAACCGCCGCAGTTCGATATGAAAGAGTTTTTCCGCCCGCTCGCCAGCCTCGAAGTGCAATACGGCGTGGACGAGGCCGACCTCCTTCTCAGCACCCTGGCTCGCGCCGGAAACTTCGCGCTGGAGCCGCTGCGGGTGCAGGCATTTTTCAAACGGACCCCGGGAGGACTCAAGCTGGATTGGGAAATTTACGCCCAGACCAAATACCGGACTCTGCGGAGTTTCGTGGAGCAGCCTGAAATGGGTCAGACCGGAGTTTTCCGGGTTCTCGTCGTGGAAGATGTCCCGGAAAAGGGCCGGGCCGTCGCGGGCACCCGCACCTATCGAGTGGTGGATCCGGCAAACACCGGGGACAGCGCA
>JAYVEJ010000588.1:0-3593 GCA_043748885.1 Luteolibacter sp.
TGTTAGGTAACTTCAAATCTCCGCCGAAGCAGTCAGGCGAGCTCAAGCCCTAACGGGCTCGCCTGCCTGCTTCGGACGGCGCGGAAATGGTACCAGTCCTCGCATGGTAACATTTCACTGTAATATTTTAGATAATGTTACCATGCGAGGACTGACCCCAAACACTGCCATGCGAGGACTGACCCCAAACACTGCCTGAAAAGCAAGTGCCCCCGCCCGCCGAACGCGGTCTCTATCAGCGCGTCCCCCCGGTCCTGGGCCACCACCCGCGCAGTCCGCCAAACATAAAACGCATAAGACGTTTTCCCGCAACTCACCGGGCTCGTTCAATCAAAGGGTGCCGTCGGAGGGCTCCTATCGTCGCCTCCGCTGCACCCTTCATTGTTAGGCTTCTTGTTCTCCTTCGATTGCCTCGAGAAAGTCAATGGCGTCAGTGGTATGTCGTTGGGTCATTGAGCGGGCTTCTTCTAGCGGTGTCGCGTAATCATCGATGGTCGTCCGAAGCCTGAAGTCTGCTCCACTCTCGCGAAGAATCTTGAGAGCCTCAACGTCATTCCTCACTGCAGCATGATGAGCTGGCGCGTATCCATGAATTCCGATCTCGTCCACGTCCGCGCCAGCATCGATCAAAATCCTCATCATCTCATATTTGTCCTCCTTGCTGCGCTCAATCACGCTGTGAAGCACTGTATAACCGTCATCGACTTCAATCGGAACGAACGTCCCATGAGAAAGCATCCACGATACAACTTCTACACTACCGCAGTGGATGGCGTTAGTGATCCAGTGCCTGCCGAGAAAGTCATCCTTGCCGCTCGGAAACTCGTCCCAACACTCTGAAAGCTCGCCCATAGCCTCGAAATCCGCTGTGCTAATCGCCTCCATGATTGCACGGTAGTCGTATGTCATTTTCTTGCTCAACGTCTAGCTCATCCGCGGCGAGATAAAAGCCTGAAAACCAAACAGGGTGCTTGCCGCCGTCGGATGGAGCGTCTTGTGTGTGCCCAGCATGGGCACGTTGTAAATGGGGTTCAAGTCCCTTGTGGAAATACCAGAACATGAAAATGAAGAAACCACCATCTGAAGCCAACTCGGGAGCGGGCGACTGCCTCGGGGAAGGAAGGCTAGGAGAATGACATGGCCGCGCTAGCGGCTTTACCCGATGCGAAGCCTGACCTCATGGACGGAGGCACGGAGTCAAAGCTGTTTGGATCGTTCTTCACTACGGGGCAAAGGCCTCAGGCTAATTGGAACCGCCCTGTACGGAGCCGTACGCAGGGTGGTGTGGGACCCGGGAGCTAACTACTCCCGGGGACCCGATTCGCTGGTCTTATTCTTGGATTTGAGTTCAACCCATTTGTCATCCTTCAATTCAGATCGCTTAATGCCAGAAGGAGTAATCTCCGCTCTTAAGTCCGCATACCCGTCTCCATTCTTGTCCAATACAAATGTGTGAATTGAACCATCAGACACTTCCGTTGATGTCTCCCACGATTCCGAGTCCTTCCAAGTAACTCCAAAATTACGTCCCTTCGGATCAATCTCCGCAACGGACAGCTTCCCATCTAAAACACTCGCACAGATCATAAGATCTCGATCTCCCTCCTTCGTCAATATCACAGCTTGACCTTCCTTGAGGACAATCGGCTTATCACTCACCACATTATCTGGGAGTGTTGCTGACCTTGGTGAAGGCTTCTTATTGCAAGCACAGACAGCAAAGATCAGATAGAGAGTTGAATGGAGGGTCTTCATTACTTAGCGAACAGCGTATTGGTTCAGCACTGGAGACTAGAGATTTGAATAGCTCCCGCAAGCGTCAAAGTAACAGATTTTGTTCAGTTGATGTTTAGTAAGATCCGGCTTTGCCTAAGATGCGGTGATTTCTCGGATGGGGTGGAAGTTGGAAGACCGGTGACAACTGATATCGAGTTCCGCCCATGGGGAATTTTTGGAACATGAGGAAGTTAGGATGAACCAAAGGTCGGTGAAAGCGCCGGGATAATCCGGCTTTGAACGCCCAACATTGAAGATCGAAGTAGAGAAAATGAAGAGCCTTCGCGGCTTGAGAGGTTTTGGCTTTTGCTTACGGGTAGTCGGCTCCGACTTCGGCGGCTTCGAGGGCGGCGACGGCTGAGTTGTCGCGGCGCTCAATGACGATGTCGCCTAGCAGGTCGCTTTGGCGGACGATGAACTGGTTGAGCTTCATGAGTTCTAGCAGCGCGAGGAAGGTGACGATGACCTCGGCCTTGGTGGTGGCGGATTGGAAAAGCTCCTCAAAGCGGCGGGATTCGCCGGGCTTGAAGTGGCCTAGCAGTAGGTCGATTTTATCCGAGACGGTGTAGCGGTCGTCGATGATGTCGCCGAAGTCGTGGGATTCTTCGAAGCGTTTTAGGACGTTTTGGAAGGCGCGGATGAGGTCGAAGATCGAGACTTCCGCCAGCGTGGCGGGTTCTTCTGGCGGCTTTTCCGCCGCATCGGGCTGATGGGCGAAACGTCCTTCCTGCTCCATTTCCCGCAGGCAGAGAAACCCGGCGGCGTCTTTGAATTTCTTGTACTCGATGAGCTGGCGGATGAGTTCCCAGCGCGGGTCGTCGTCCTCGGCGTCTTCCTCGGGCGGCTGATCCACGCGCGGCAGCAGCGTGCGGCTTTTCAAATACATCAGGTTCGCGGCCATCACGATGAACTCGGAGGCGAGGTCGATGTTGAGCAGTTTGAAGGTGTTGATGTAGTCGAGATATTGGCGGGTGATGCGCTCGATGGAGATGGTGTGGATGTCCACCTCGTCCTTTTTGATGAGGTAGAGTAGGAGATCGAGTGGGCCTTCGAAAATCTCGAGGCGGACTTTATAGTCAGTGGCTTCCATGGCGCGGGTGGTAGGGGATGGCGGGGGGCTGCGCGAGGTAAATTTCCCTCGCCTCCACGGCGGCGGGCCGATTTACTGGCGGGGCTGCAAGGCGAGTCGAATTATGGAATCTGAGCAATCGCAAAATTTTAATGAACGCCTGAGTCAGTGGGTGGCGAACCAAGGGTTTTGGTTCCAAATCCGGTATTCGATGTCCGCCAGTGGGACCAAGGGGACGGTGATGTTTCACCTCCTGAAACTGGCCTCGCGGGTGCTGATTTTCCTGTTGGTGGTGGCAGTCGGTGGCTGGGTGTATTTGTTCAAACTCACCGGCACGAAGAAGTTCAACGACGGTTTCAAGACATCCCTCCAGCAAGGGTTTTCCGCGTCAGAGGTCGAACTGAAAGGGTTTTCCCGGTCCCAAGGTCAGCTTGGAATTAACCGACTCACCGTCCAAGGCGGCAATCAGACGTTTTTCACCTCGCTGGAGGCGAAGAACATCCGTTGCAAAATGGGTCTGCTAGATGGCATTTCCGGGATCTGGGAAACCGGGACCGTCTCGATTTCCCTGCTCGATATGGAACTGCGGGCCGGAGCCGATGATCCGGAGTCGGCGCAAGCGATTTCCAAAGCTCTTTTTGAAAAATCCTCGAAAGTCGTGATCAACACGCTGGAGGTCGCGGACGCCACCTTGCGTTGGGGTTATTCGGACCGGACTCGGGGTGCCATCGAGAACAGCGTGCTCAAG
>JAYVEJ010000589.1:0-3591 GCA_043748885.1 Luteolibacter sp.
CCCACCCCGGGCACAGAGCCGGACCAAGGTAGGGACAAGCGGACTGGAAGGCATCCGTGAAGCCGCCCGCAAGGACGGCAAGTTGAAGTTCGTTTCCCTGCTACACCCTGCGGAGGTCGATGCGTTGCGACGGATCGTTTGTGGTCCCGCCTGACCGAGGTTGGGATTATGGGATGGCGTATGTTCGGCGGTGGCGTTCGTTCTTCAAATTTCACGGTTCGTTCTGGCGCACCTGCCGGGTGGCTGGCTAGGCTCCGGCCATGGACGCCTTGATTCACCATCTTGAGGGAAAGCAGGAACTCACTTCGCGTGAAATAGAAGTGGCGGTGGCACTGCTGTTGGATCCCGCCGCTGCGGATGCGAAGAAAGAGCGGCTGCTAGAATCACTGGCCCGCAAAGGCGAGACGCCCGCCGAGATCGCGGGTTTCGTGGAGGCGTTTCTCGAACAGGCGGTCGATCCGCATCTCGGGCTGCTAGAACTCGAAGGTCCGACGCTCGATGTCTGTGGCACCGGTGGCGACCAGCTCGATCTTTTCAACGTCTCCACCACCGCGATGTTCATCGCCGCCGCTGCCGGTGCAGTCGTGGTAAAACACGGCAACCGCGGGATCACCTCGAAAAGCGGCGGGGCGGATGTGCTTGAAGCGTTGGGTGTGCGCATCGATCTATCAACGGACGAATTCCGCAACTGCGTGGAGCGCGCTGGAATCGGGTTCATGTTTGCGCCGATCTATCATCCGGCTTTCAAGGCCGTCGTCGCCGTTAGGAAATCGCTCGCCGCGCGGGGCGTTAGGACCATTTTTAACCTGATCGGCCCGCTGCTCAATCCGGCCCGCCCGGAGTGCCAGCTCGTCGGGGTTTTCAGCCGCGATCTGTGTCCCGCGTTCGCGGAAATTTTGGAACGCCTCGGCCGCGAGAGTGCGTGGGTGGTCCACGGCACCACCGGCGACGGGCGCTCAGTCGATGAAGTCAGCCTGATGGGTTCGACCCGGATTTGCAAAGCGGGCTCGATGCAGGATCCGTCGGACGAAGAAGTCCGCCCGCGTGATTTCGGCCTCAAACACGCCGAGGTGGAGAATCTCCAAGGCGGCGATGCCAAGGCGAATGCCATCATCCTCGAAGCCATTCTAGCAGGCCGCGAAACCGGGCCGAAGCGCGATATGGTGTTGATGAATTCCGGTGCCGCCCTCGCCTGCGCGGGCCTCGCCGACGACATGGGCGACGGCATCGAGATTTCCCGTGAAATGATCGCCAGCGGAGCTGCGCTGGAAAAACTGCGGCTGCTGCAAAAGGCGTCGCAGGGGTGACACACGGAGGGGCGATCTCCGAATCGACCAAGCCCATGGAAAGCCAATGAGATGGGGTGAGCCGCGATCCATGGTCCTCGCATGGGCTTGGGTGGGCCGCAGTGCCACCCTCCTTATTTTCGAATCGCCAACCGGGCGGAGGTTGCCGACATTGTCGCTAGCCCATGAACATTGTCTTCCGCCTGAATTACCACACCGTTCCCGGTCAGTCGCTTTGGTTGAAATACTCAACGGTGCTCGATGACAAGGGCGTTCGTTTCGATCAGATCGTGCCGCTGCATTGGCTCAATGACGGGCAATGGGAAGCCAGCGTCCAAGTCCACGGCGCGGGCTGTTTCCGGATTGAATATAACTATCAGCTCCGGCAATCCAACGGAGTCGAGCTCGATGAATGGCACGCACCAAGAATTGCAGAGATTGCTCTATCCGCGCACGATGCCGTTTTACTCCAAGACTCTTGGTGCTCGGCGGGGACGGTGGACTATGCATTTGAAACCAATGCTTTCCTCGCGGTGTTACCCGCTCGCGGACCGTTCGCGGAACTATCAATTCCAGAACAAGCGAATCATTCTTTCCAACTCCGGATGGCGTCGGTGCCGGCTGGGCAAGTGCCGTGCTTGCTAGGCAGCGTCACTGAACTCGGCAACTGGGGCTGGTTTTCCGCAGTGCCACTTCAGGAAACCGCAGCCAATATCTGGCAGACAAATGTTTATCTACCTGCGGATTGGGACATCGAATACAAGTATGGATTGTTCGACCCCAAGTTGAAATGTGTGGTGAGTGTGGAACTGGGCGAAAACCGCCGAATCGCCGCGCACGCCATGGCTTCCAGGCAGTGGACGAAAGTGGAAGATGAATGTTATCGCAGGGACACTGGCGGTCTCTACCGCGCGGCAGGAGTGGCGATGCCGGTCTTCTCATTGCGCAGTGAGATAAGCCTCGGCGTCGGCGAGTTCGCCGATCTCAAGCCTTTTGGCGATTGGGTGAAGGGCGTCGGCTTGAAGTTGATTCAAATCCTGCCAATCAATGATACCACCTCGTCGCACGACTGGACGGACTCCTATCCATACTCCGCCATCAGTGTTTTCGCGCTGCATCCGCTCTATCTGCGAGTTGATGATTTGAGTTATACCATGCCTGCCAGTTTCACGCAGGAGTTGAGTGCGGCGCGGGCAAAACTCAACACTCTGGAGCAAGTGGATTATGAAGCGGTGATGCAGGTGAAACTAAAACTCACCCGTCAGATTTTCGAGAAACACCGCGCTGCAATCCTTGCCGGTGCTGCCTTCAGGGAGTTTCTAAAAACGCATAGTGAATGGGTGATTCCTTACGCCGTGTTCTGTGTGAAACGCGACCATTACGGCTCTGCCGATTTCTCGCAATGGCAAGAATGGGCAGTATTTAATCGGGCGCAGGTTGATGCGCTCACTGCACCGAATCACCCCGAGTGGCCGACGATTGCTTATCATATCTGGCTGCAATGTGAACTGGACCAACAACTGGCCGACGCAGTTTCCCACCTGCATGAAAAGGGTCTCGCGCTCAAGGGCGACTTGCCCATCGGCATCGACCGCCAGTCGGTGGATGCATGGTCCGCGCCGCATTTGTTTAAGATGGACACACAAGCCGGCGCACCGCCGGATGCCTTCGCCGTTAAAGGTCAGAACTGGGGATTTCCAACCTATAACTGGGACGTGATGAAACTGGATGACTATGCATGGTGGCGTTCCAGGTTTGCGCAGTTGAGTCATTACTTCGATGCTTATCGGATTGATCATATCCTCGGGTTCTTTCGGATTTGGCAAATTCCCTATGATCATGTAGAGGGCATCATGGGCCACTTCGATCCCGCGATGCCAATCCATATCGACGAGATCCGAGAGCGGGGAATCGCGTTCGATTATAACCGCTACTGCCGCCCTTATATCCGCTGGTATATGTTGGAGGAGTGCTTTGGCAATGCGGCGGAATATGTAAAAGGCAATTTCCTCCACGACTCCGGCGACGGCTATTTCCACCTCAGTGAAAAAGTGCTCACCCAGCGCCGGATTGTTGATTATTTCAACGAGCACCCGCATGACGACATCATCCGGGCTGGATTGTTGGATTGTGCGAGTGAGGTGCTGTTTTTCGAAGTGCCCGGCTCGGCAGGCACATGGTATCATCCGCGGATGTCGATGCAGGCGACTTATGCTTACCGCGATCTCGAGCCGGACATGCGGCGGCGTGTGGAGGAGTTATACAATGACTACTTCTACAGGCGTCAGGAAGATTTCTGGCAGGC
>JAYVEJ010000590.1:0-9334 GCA_043748885.1 Luteolibacter sp.
CCAGCTCCCCGATGCCCAGCAGGCTGAAATGCTCGAAGCCTTCCGAGTCCGCGAGGAATCCGTGAGCACCGGCATCGGCTCGGGCGTGGCGATTCCTCATGCGTTTTCCGATGATCTTGAGCATGTCATCGCGGTCTTCGGCAGGTCGAAGACGGGCATCGACTTCGAGGCGCTCGACAATGCGCCGGTGCATTTCATCGTGCTCTTCATCGTCCCGCGGAAGAACTATCACCTCCACCTGCAGACGCTGGCCGCCATCGCCAAGATGTTCACCAATTCAGAGGTTCTCCGCCAGCTCGGTGCGGCGGAGGATCATGAGGAAATCCTCGCGATCTTTGACTCCCGCCCGTCCCGCGTGGGCGCCTGATCGCGGAACCCGCCCCGCCATTTCATGACACTTCTTCAGGAACTCGAATCCCGTCTTGCCGCCGCTCTAACTGCCACGCTCGGTGAACCCGCGATTGCTGCCGTGACCGCTGCGGCCGATCTCCGCTTCGGCGACTATCAGTCGAACGCAGCGATGGTCCTCGCCAAACAACGCAAGACCAATCCGCGCACGCTGGCCCAGGAAATCATCGGCAAACTCGATCTCTCCGACCTCGCCACCGCAGATATCGCCGGCCCTGGCTTCATCAATTTCCGTATCCTGCCTGCTGCCTACGCCGCCCGCGTCGCCGGCTTGATTCGCGACGAACGGCTCGGCGTGCCCGCCACCGGCGCGGGCAAAACCGTGGTCGTCGATTTCTCTGCACCCAATGTCGCCAAGCCGATGCACGTCGGCCACATTCGCTCGACCATCATCGGCGATTCGCTTGCTCGTATCGCCCGCTTCCTCGGGTTTAAAGTCATTGCAGACAACCACATCGGCGACTGGGGCACCCAGTTCGGAATGATCATTTACGGCTGGAATCATTTCCTCGATGAGGCCGCGCTAACCGCCGATCCCATCGCCGAACTGGTGCGCGTTTATCGAAAAGTAAACGCGATGAAGGAAGATCCCGGCGTGCTCGATGCCTGCAAAGCGGAACTCGTGAAGCTCCAAGCCGGCGATCCCACCAACCTCGCGATCTGGCAAAAGTGCATCGACGTTTCCAAAGCCGGTCTCCAGAAAATCTACGACCGCCTCGATGTGAAATTCGACCACTGGCATGGCGAGAGTTTCTACAACGACCGTCTATCAGGCGTGGTCGGGGAGTTCCTCGAAAAAGGCCTCGCCCGCGAGAGCAACGGCGCGATTTGCATTTTCTCCGACGGCACCAAGCCGAAGGAAGACGACCCATTCCTCGTCCACAAAGAAGACGGCTGGACCGACAATCCCGCGCTCATCCGCAAGGCCGACGGCGGCTACCTCTATGCCACCAGCGATCTCGCGACCATCCAGTTCCGCATCGACGAATGGCAGGCTGACCACGTTTGGTATGTCGTCGGCGTCCCGCAACAACTCCATTTCCGCCAGCTCTTCGACGCCGCCGCGCGGTGGGGGAAAACTGGCGATTTCCAACACATCCAGTTCGGCTCGATCCTCGGCGATGACCGCAAGCTGATGCGCACCCGCACCGGCGAAAACGTCGGCCTCGTCGAAGTGCTCGAAGAAGCCGTCGAGCGCGCCGCCAAGGCGATCGCCGAGAAAAACCCGGACCTCCAAGGCGAAGAAGCCGCACGGATCGCCGAAATTGTTGGCATCGGCGCGGTGAAATTTTCCGAACTCTCGCAAGGTCGCCTCACCGACTACGTGTTCTCGTGGGACCGGATGCTTGCCCTGCAAGGCGACACCGCGCCTTACCTGCAATACTCGCACGTCCGGATCCGCTCGATTTTCCGCAAACTCGAAACGCCGTTCGACGCGACTGAAGCAGAAATCCATCTCAACGAACCCGCCGAAATCCACCTTGCGCGGTTGCTGGTGCGCTTCGGCGAAGTCCTGCCGACCATCCTCGAAGACTTCCGCCCAAACCTGTTAGCCAACTACGTTTTGGAACTCGCCCGCGCCTTCCACTCGTATTTCGAAGCCTGCCCAGTGCTCAAGGCGGACGAGCCGATCCGCTCCAGCCGCCTCGCCCTCTGCGACCTAACATCCCGCACCCTGAAGCAAGGACTCTACCTGCTAGGAATCGGCGTGCCGGAGCGGATGTGAGGTGCGGCTAGAGATATGGAACCATCGCGGCGGATGGGGGAGCCATTATCTCGCCACCACCGGACTGATGCCAGCCGCCAAATCGCGGGCCGACAAACTCACCCACGAACTCGGTGCGAAAGCCACGACGAGCACTTACATCGAAGCAATCAGTTCGCTCGAAAAACTCACGATTGATGTGTTGGCGGACGGTCCTCAGTTTTCTTCCGATTGTTTCGCGCACACGAGTCCCGCCATTCAGAAAGCGGTTGATAGACTTCTCGAACTTCATGCGTCAACGCCTTGGGTGAACGACATTCTCGCCGCGCTCAAAAATAAGACGGGAAAGGTTGATGGCGGCGGTGACCGCTAAGAACCTTGATGTCTGATAGCCATTCACTATCCTCGCCAAACATTTCCAGAGCTTCCACCTTTCATCCACCCATGCCTCCCTTCTACGTTATCGGCCACAAGAACCCAGACACCGACGCGATCTGCTCGGCCATCGGCTATGCCGCCTTGCTCCGCGCCGTGGGGGAGGAACCTAATGCGATCGCGGCTCGCTGCGGTGAGATTTCCCAACGGACCAAGTGGGTGCTAGAGCGCGCGGATCTGGATGCGCCGATGTTGCTGACTGACGTGCGGGTGAATTCCGGGATGATTTGCCATCGCAAGGTCATCAAGGTGGGCTTGGCGGACACGTTTCTAACGGCCTACCGGCGGATGCTGGCGGCGGAAATCCGCTGCGTGCCGGTCGAGGATGAGGAGGGAAATCTCTGCGGCATCCTGCGCTATTTCGATTTGCTCAAACTGCTGCTGCCTGCCGACACAGAAGGCCTCAGCGTGCGGACCATCCATGTTTCCCTCGCGAAGCTGGCAGACACGCTGCAGGCGGAAAGTCTCGGTGCGGTGCTGCCGACCGCTGAATTGGAAGAGGATCTTATTTTGCTCGTCGGCGCGTCGTCCCAAGGGACCGTGGACAAGCGTCTCAAGCAAGCGGTCCACGATGGAAACGTCGGGCAGTTCCTGGTGATTTGCGGGGACCGTCCGATCGTCCAGCGCTACGCTATCGACCACGGTGCTCGCTCGCTGCTGGTCACCGGCAACAACCCAGTTTCTCCAGAAATCCAGGCATACGCCGCCCGCAAAGGGGTGATCGTTCTGCGGTGCAACCAAGACACCGCCAGTGCCTCGACCTTGATCCGCTGCTCCCGCACCGTCCGCCATGTGATGCAAAGGGATTTCCAGACCGTCCTGGCAACCGAGCCGATTTCCCGCCTGCGCAAACGTCTTGCCGCAGTCGATCAGGATTTGTTCCCGGTGGCCGAGCACAGTGGCGGCAAAATGATCGGCGTGCTTGCGAAATCCGACCTCGTGGACCCGCCGCGCATCCGCCTCGCGCTGGTCGATCACAATGAATACGCGCAAGCGGTCAACGGCATCGAAGAAGCGGAAATCACCGAAGTCATCGACCACCACCGTCTCGCCGGGGATCTTGTTTCCCGCGAGCCTATCCGCTATCTGAACGAACCCGTCGGCTCGACTTGCACGCTGGTAGGAAGAAAATTTTTTCACCGCGGCTTGATGCCCGCGCCGAGCGTGGCGATGTGCCTGTGCGCCGGCATCGTCTCGGACACGCTCTGCCTGACCTCGCCGACGACCACTTTACTGGACCGCGAAATGCTCACCTGGCTCAGCGGCGTGGCGGGCGTGGACCCCAAGAAATTCACCGACGAGTTTTTCGCGGTTGGCTCGTTGATTGCCAACGGCACGCCCGACGAAATTCTCAATGCCGACCGCAAGGAGTTCACCGAACAGGGCTTGTCCGTGAGTATTTCCCAAGTGGAGGAACGCGATCTCCACGGCTTCGCCGCCCGGCGGGTGGATCTGGAAACCGCGCTGCGCGAGCTTTTTAACAACCATCATTACGATCTCGCGGTGCTCGCCGTGACCGATGTTGCGCTTCATCACAGCATGATTCTCGCGATCGGCCAGGACGCGACTCTGGCGAGATTTCCGTTCGAGCGGATGGATGAAACGTTGTTTCACGCGCCGGGCGTCGTCAGCCGCAAGCGCCAGATTTTCCCCGCCGTGTGCGAGGCGATCCAGTTGTCACGATAGGGGGCTGGGATGTCTCGTCCCCGCGCATGGACGAGACGTCCATGCGCCCTATTGTTCCAAATACCCGCTCAGTGCCTCGCGCAGCGAAGTCCGCGCCCGGAACAGCAAGCTCTTGATCGCGGAAATGGACAGTCCGAGCACCGCCGCGATTTCCTCGTAGGAAAGCTGCTCGTAGCGCCGCAGCACCACCGCCATCCGCTGGGTTTCTGGAAGTCCCGAGATGGCGTCGTCCACCGCGCGTTGCAGTTCGGCTTGGAGTAGCTCTGCATCGGGCTGGCGGTCGGGATTGGCCTCGATCAAGCGGTGCGAGTTTTCCTCGCGCTCGTCTGAGGAAACTTCCTTCTTGCGGCTCTTCCGGCGGGTTTCGTTGAACACCAGATTGCGGGTGATCGTGTAGAGATAGGTCGTGAATTTCGCGTCAGGCCGGTAGCGTTTCGCGTGGCGCCAGATCCGGAGGAAGACTTGTTGGGCGATGTCTTCCGCCTCGGACGGATTACCTAACATCTTTGCGACTGTGCCGATGACCGCATTCTGATGTCGCACCACGAGCTGGCGGAATGCCTCGTGATCTCCCGCGCCGATGCGCTCCATTAAGGTGAAGTCGATCGCGCCGCCGTCGGCTGGGAGTGGAGTGGGATCGGCCTCCATTTTCAGGTTGTAGGGTGTAGCCGCGAGGTCGGCGCTGAACATGCGGCGTTTAACTTCATGCCCTGGCTGAAGTTGCGGGTGAGAACCGGCGCGTGAACTAGTGGCCGTGCGGCCTTGTTCATCAGAGTGGGTCGGACTTCGCCCATGCTTCTACCTCCTCGTCCAAGAAAACTTCTGCAATCACCTCACGCGCCCAGTCCTCGCGTTTTGCCAAGGAGTTCAGCATCCGCCACGCCACCACCTGCACCGCAGGCATCTCGCTCCAGACGATTTCCGCCAAGCACTGCCACTCGCGGCCCTTCAGCCTATCCGGTTTTTTCAACACGTCATGGCACGCCTCACTGATCAGCAAAGTCCGCGCGATGTCCGGTTGTTGGCTCACCGGTGGCACTTCGTATGGCCGCAAAGGCACTCCCGAGGCGCCCGTTAGTTCACATTTCGACTTCGCCCGCCGGGCCAAATCTTTGCCCAGCCCTTGCAATGCCAGCGCCCGCGCTTGGTGTGTCTCGTAGCCTTTCCCCATGCGCGAGACTAACACGAGAAATCCAGCGGGTGAAATCTTGAAATTGGCGAGCAGACTTCTGCGGGCTTTGCAAAGTTTCACCGTGTGGTAGATACCCGTTGTGCATCTGGCCCAGTATCACCCTTCGATCCGACGCTTGCAGGAGGATTTCGCCGCGCGAATCGCCCGCCGGAAATACACCGCAGCCCGCGGCCCACGTCCGCCTAAGGGGAAAATCACCGACAACAGCGAGCCGTGGCTGGCGAACCCGGATTCTGTTTCGGATGACTGGGACATCGCCTGTAAAGTTAACAAACGAGTCGAAACGTGGAAACTCCAACAGACCATTTCGTAAGGCTGCTGATCCAAAGCAAGTTGGACACCGGTCGCGACAAGAATTTCCACGATATCCAGCATCTCGAATCCGTCGTCCGCACCGACTAAAAGAAACGTCTTCCTACTGCCTCCCTCGCGGAAGCCCAGGCGATGCTGGAACGGTTTTCCGAATGGCGGGTGCTCACTGTCGCGTTGGAGAATCCGTTAGCGGAAGTCCGCGAGCTACCTTGAGTGGGACGACATTGCTTGCGGGTGTTCTTTGCGCCGGAGAATCCGGTCATATTCTGCGTGGGTTCCGATCCAAAACCAGAAGTAGGTGCTTCCCTCGCAAATCGCCAATGCCCGATAATCCTGCGTCACCCTTGCTGACCCAAGTTCACCAATGGCTTTGAAGTGCACCGAGTGGTGGTGGGGATTTTGCTGCCAAAGTCGGAACTGCTTCCTTGCAGCACGCTGAACTTCCTCGGGAAGTTGGGCGTAAGCCACCCAAAACTTGGCGGTTGTCGAGGATTTCATCCGGTGATTGTGGGAGCTGTAAAGCGACGACCAAAGTGGCCCGAAATCTATCGATGGTTGAGAACATGATCCAACGGATGGATCCTACCCGCAGCAACATCTAAGCGTGCCTCGGCAAGAATGTCATCAAGCCTCCCAGATGCTAAATCAGCTTCGATTTGCTGGTCCCAGTCAGTCCATAGTTCATCGGAGAAACGGTGCAGCAATTCCCACTTTGCGGCTGTGGGTAGGCGGTGAAGCGCCGCTTCGATTTCTTGAGTCGTTGTCATGCGCCTTCTCTAGCAAGGGTAAGTGCTGAGCGCAAGCCTGCGGTCACTCCAGCCACGCCACCGCCGCTCTCGCAGCTCGTGTGGCGGTGGCGAAACAGCCTTGCATCAGGTAGCCGCCGGTCGGGGCTTCCCAGTCGATCATCTCCCCGGCGACGAAAACTCCGGGAAGCTTTTTTAACATCAGTCCGGTGTCTAACTCATCCCAACCGACGCCGCCAGCGGAGGAAATCGCCTCGTCGAGCGGGCGTGGGCGGGTGAGCGGGATGACGCAATGTTTCACCTCGCGGGCGAGCGACGCGGCATCTAACCACGGCTGGCGGGCGAGGATCGCGTAGGCCGGTGCAGCAAGTTTCCAGCGGATGCGGGCTTCGTCGAGGAAATCGCGGCGGACGGATTCCATCTTGGCGACGAGTTGCGCGTGGCTGAAGGTGGGTTTGAAGTCGATGGCGATCGTCGCCGCCGACATTGCCCGCAGAACGGCACCGAGTTGATAGATCGCGCCGCCTTCGAGGCCGTAGCGGGTGACCATCAGCTCACCCACGGCTAACTGATCGCCCGCGCGGACGTGGAGGTTTTTCAACGGCATCCCCTCGGCGGCGGCGAGGACTGCGGGTGACCACGCGTGCTCCCAGCCACAATTCGCCGGGGCAAGTGGGTGATGGGCGATGCCGAGGTTTTCGAATATGGAAGTCCAACCACCGTCGGAGCCGGTCTTCGCCCAAGATCCACCGCCCAGTGCGAGGATCACGGCATCGGCGGTGGCGGTGGAGCCGTTCGCGAAATTAAACTGATAGGGCGCACCGGGAGTGAACGACGTCAGGCGGTGATTCATTTCTAACTGCACGCCGAGGTCGCGCAGGCGTTCGATCCAGCGGCGGAGCAGCGGCGCGGCTTTGAGCGCCTTCGGATAAATGCGACCGCTGGTGGCTTGGAACGTTTCCACGCCCAAGCCCGCCGCCCACTGCCGGAGCGCGGCGGGGTCGAACTCTCCGATCAGGCTGTCCCAGATTTCCGCAGGCTGGCCGGGACCGGAGTAGCGGCCTACAAATTTGTCCATCGACTCGCCGTGAGTGAGATTGAGTCCGCCCTTCCCGGCGACCAGGAATTTCCTGCCGACCGACGGTTTGCCATCGTAGAGCGTCACTTGCAGCCCGCCGCTGGTCGCCACTTCCGCCGCCCGGAGACCCGCCGGGCCGCCGCCGATGACGGCAAGTTGAGAGTGAGTGGGCACAGGCGCGAAATGTTAGGACGCCATCTCAGATGTTTCGTTGAATAACAGAAACGACCTCACATGTGTTGAGATTACGCCCTGCCAATTTCAGGGCAAGCGCGGAAACGCTTGCCGACCTCAAGCTTGCGAAAACAGGTTCACAACCACCTGCCTACAGTTGTTAGTATTCGTTATCTGACGGGCGACCCACCCGGCTTGGCGCTGAAAAAGGCTGGGTTTTCTTGCATGGTGGAAATTCCCCCCGCAACCTCCGGCCGACTGAACCATGTTTGAGAACCTTCCTAGCCTCCACGATGCCGCCCCGATCATCATTTCCCTGATCATCATTGAGGGGCTGCTGTCGGTGGATAACATGTTAGCGATTGCGGCACTGGCGTCCCAACTCCCGGAAAAACAGAAGAAAACCGCGCTCCGGCTGGGCCTGGCGGGAGCCTACGTTTTCCGGATCGTGGCGTTGTTTTTCGCAGGCTTCATCATGGCTAACGAGTGGGTGAAATTTCTCGGAGCCTTCTATCTAATCCACCTGATGGCAGATCATTTCAGCGAATACGCCGCCGGGCAAGATGATGATCCTCTCACGAAAAAAACTAAAGTTCACACCTTCTGGCCCACAGTCATCGCGATCCAACTGATGGACTTGAGTCTGAGCGTGGATAACGTGGTCGCCGCCGTGGCGATGAGTCCAGACATCCGGGTGGTCTGCCTCGGGGTGTTGCTCGGCTTGCTGACGTTGTGGATGTTTGCCTCGGTGAGTTTGAAGCTGGTCGAGCAATTTCCGATTCTCCAACACACGGCGTTTTTGCTCATCGGCTACGTCGGGGTGATCCTGCTAACGGAAATGACTGCCAGTTATTTCTTCCACACTCATCGGCACATCTCGGCCGCGCAGAAATTCGTCGGCATCGTCATCATTATCCTGCTCTCCCTCTGGTATGACCGCAGCAACGCAGTCCAAAAAGTCGGAAGGCCATTAATAAACGCAGCGATGATTCCGGTCCGACTCTACGCCAAGGTGGCGGGCGGGCTGATCGCGCTGCTGCTCTGGCCGTTCAAGGCGGCGTTCCGGGGGATTGCCACAAGGAGCTAATCCGATGGCGGATTTGCGGATCGTGTCATCCGGTGGACGCTGCGGTGTCGTCGCCCTTGCGCCCGCCTCAGCGACCGTTTAGGAAACTGCCCAACAGATTTTCCCATGGCCGCAGACTACACCGAAGACGACATCAAATCCCTCGATTGGCGCGAACACATCCGCATGAGACCCGGCATGTATATCGGCAAACTCGGCGACGGCTCTTCGCCCGACGACGGCCTCTACATCCTGCTCAAGGAGGCGGTGGATAACTCCATCGACGAGCACATCATGGGCTACGGCAAGGAAGTGCGCGTGGCAATCGACGAGGAAGGCCGGGTGGAAGTGCGCGATTTCGGCCGCGGGATTCCGCTCGGGAAACTCTTTGATTGCGCGGCGATGATCAACACCGGTGCAAAGTATGACAGCGAGGCGTTTAAGAAATCCGTGGGCCTCAACGGTGTCGGTATTAAGGCCGTCAACGCATTGTCTAACTTTTTCGAGATCCAAGCGTGGCGCGAGGGCGAGA
>JAYVEJ010000591.1:0-3575 GCA_043748885.1 Luteolibacter sp.
TGCCGAATCCCAGTCCAGCGATGGCGAAAAAGAGCGGCAAACCCTTGGCCCAATTGCAACGAGGCCACGTCGTTTACATGCTCCATTGTGGCGAGTGCCATCACTACAAGCTGCCCCAGGATCTCGATACCGACGAGTGGCAGGAGGCGATGCCAAAAATGATAGGCCACGCTGGCTTGGAGACCGCGGACGAGAAAGCAGTGCTCGATTACGTGGTGGCAGTGAAGTTGGAACGCGGCGAATGAACGGCGCGTTAGATTTACTGGCGTTCGCCGGAGTGATGGCGTTGGGGCAGTTCAGTCCCGGGCCGGACATGATTTTGCTGACGCGGACTGCGCTGAAAAGCGGCGCACGGACGGGAGTGGAAATGGCGCTGGGAATTGCCTGCGGACTGACCGTCCATGCGACTCTAGCAGTGGGCGGACTGGCGCTGGCCTTCGAGCGGATGCCGGTGCTGCGCGAGCTGCTGCGCTGGCTGGCGGCGGCCTATTTGCTGTGGCTGGCATGCCGGATGTTGCAGGAAATTTTCGTCGCTTGGTATTCCGGCGCACTGCGGGACTCCGCCGAGGTCGCCTCCGCGCGAAGTCCATTTCTGCGCGGGCTTTTTTGCAATCTGCTCAACCCGAAAGCCGCGATCTTTCTAGCAGCGGTGTGCGCACCATTTCTGCGAGGCGGGCGACCCGAATGGTGGCCGTTCGCGATCTGGGGAATCGTGGTCGCCCAAGCCGCTATCCTGTGGTCGCTGTGGGCCTGCCTCCTGCAATGGACCCCACTGCGCTCACGCTATCAGAAAGCAGCGCGGTGGATCGACGCCGCATTCGCCATCGTTCTAACTGCCTTGGCGATCCGCTTGATCGTCGGCTAAACAAAAAAAGGCTCCGCGTGCTGCGGAGCCTTTTTGTGGTGAAATTCTGAACTACGGGATCAATCGTATTTCGGAGTCTTGTGCTGGTTGAAATAGCCGTCGGTGGTGTACATCGTACCGGCATAGTCCGGCAGCGGACCCGAGTCTGGAGGCAGCGGAATATTGCCGACAGTCGCGTCTTCGGGTTGCGAATAGGCGATGCTAACAGGCGTGCCAATCTTCACTAGGCGGAAGAATTTCGGCGCGAGATTTTCATGCATGCGGATGCAGCCGTGAGTGCAAGGTTGATGTTTGATCCAGCCGGTGTGGAAGCCGTAGTTCGGCTTAAATTCGCACCAATAGGGCATCGGAGTTCCCTTGAACGACCATCCTGCCGGCTTTTTGGCGAGGAAGGTCTGCTTCACATTGGTCCCGCTGTAGGCGTAACCGTGGGTGCTAGCACGGTGCATCTTTTCCTTGTTAAAGATGGTGAAACTGCCGGATGGAGTCGAGGTTCCGGGACTGCCGATGGAGACGGGCATCGCTAGCAGGATCTGAGAGCCTTCCACGACGTAGGTGCGCTGCTTGCTGAGCGACACCTTGACCCGCACGTTGTTAGGATTGCTTGGCAGCTTGGTGGGGCGGTCGTAGGCATGGTAGGCTGCTAGACCGGAGCCACCCGACATGTTAGAGCAAGATGGGAGCAGCGATGCCGCAGCAACCGCGATAGCGATGGTGATGAGGGATTTGAAATTCATGATGGTTTGGGGTCGCGGGACAATCACGAGCACGAAAAAAATTGCAAGCCTCCGGTGCGGGTGAATCAACCTCTGACTTGAGCAGAGCAAACCTATCGGAAGGGCCGTGCGCAATCGAGAGCACGCGAATTTCAAGAACCTTGGAAACGGGCTTGCCAACCGTGAATCGCACGCCGCAATCTTTGCGCGAACACTTCCCCGATTTATCCCATGTCCGAACTTCTTGAAGATGATGATCTCACCGCCGCATTGAAAAAATGCCCGGAGTGGGACTACGAAAAAAAAGCCATTACCCGGACCGTCGAGTTCGAGGAATTCATGGATGCGATTGATTTCGTCAATGATCTCGCCGAGATCGCCGAAGAAGCGCAGCACCACCCGGACATCACGATTAAGCACACCAAGGTGACGCTCAAGCTCACCACCCATGATGCCGGCGGAGTGACTGAACTCGACGTCGAACTCGCCCAGCGGGTGGACAATCTGGTCGATTGAGTGACTGGAAAATTCTAACGAAGCAGGGTCGCCCGTGGTGGGTGATCCTGTTTTTTTTGCGCTCAGCGTGGCAGCATCAGCTCGTCGTCCTTGAAGCCTGTTAGCTGTCCGAGCCCCTTGAGTAATCGGCGCAGGGTGAAGAACAGGAAGATCAGGATCGGCACGCCGATGACCGCGAAGCCCCAGCCGGTGACTCGCGCGATGATCGCATTGTATTTCTCCAAGGCATCGATGGCCGTCGCGTCGAACCCACGGAAGAACCACTGCGCGAGGCCGAGATTCATCAGCGAGCTGAGGAAAAACGACATGGCGAAAAGTTTAGTCGCGCCGTGCAGCAGCCGGTCATACTCGCTCTGACCGGAAATCTCGGCGACGCGGGTCTCTATTTTCGGGATGTCGAAGATCGTGTCGTTGTAAAGAAACACCCGGATCAGAGGAGTCGCCGAGCGGTGTGAAGTTAGAATCGCGATTCCTAACACCAGCGGGATCAGTGCTTCCTTGATTCCGAACAGGAAGCCAGCGTTCGGCTTCACGGTGCCGTTTTGGTTCCACAGATAGAGCGTTAGACCGCCGGAGAGCAGCACCGAGACCAGCCCAAGCGCGGAGAAAAAGTTGCCCTTGCGAGTCTTTAAATAATGCCACGCGCCGTAGCCGAGCGGCAGCACCAGCGCCAGGATCATCGCCTTGAGCGGGCCGATGTGCCATGGCTTGGCGAGCTTACCGAGTTTTTCCTGCAACACCGGATCCTTGCTGAGATAGCTGAGGATCAGCACCGGGATGATCACGTTGATCAGGATGTTAGCGAGAGGGTGATCTTGCGGTGATTTCTTGTCGGCCATGATGGATTCGCTCGCGAGACAAGCAGCTTCGATTCGCCTTGGGAAAGAAAAAAGTGGGAAGCTTGCAGTCCCCCACCCTTCCTGACCCAGCTGTTTCGGTGGCCGGGCATCGTGGCCACGAGTCCCCGCATTTTCCGCTAGTTTTCTAACGAGCCAGCGTTTCCACTCGGATCGGGCTTGGCTAACCGGTTATCAGCGATCATCTTCCGCCACTCCCGCTCGGCATGAAAATCCTCAGTCACCTCGATCCCGGCTACACGCCATTTGTCCGCCGCCTCAACCGCCGCGCTCTGCCGGAACCCGGCACTCGCGATCTGGTCACCCAAATCATCGCCGAGGTCGCGGCCAAGGGCGACGAAGCGTTGTTCACCTTCACCAAACGCTTCGACGGCGCGACTCTAACGGCGAAGACGCTGTTTGTTAGCGATGCGGAATTCGCGGCTGCCGAAGCCGCCGTCACCGCCGGGACGAAGGTCGCAGTCGCCCGCAGTTTGAAGAATATCCACGCCTTCGCAAAACGCAGCCAGCGGAAAGATTGGTCCGCGAAAAATGCCGAAGGCGCGACCGTCGGCGAACGTTTCACGCCGTTCGGGCGGGTGGGCGTTTACGTCCCCGGCGGCAAGGCTCCGCTGGTATCCA